>NZ_LGCW01000173.1:0-78167 GCF_001279365.1 Streptomyces sp. NRRL F-5755
TACCCGCCCCATTCCCGCCCCCGTCCCGCCTCCTAACGCCTGTTACACGCCCGTCGACAAACCCGGACAACGCCGTCCTAAAGTACGGGCGTTCGATCGCCGAAAATGGCAGGTTCGGCCCGGGGCGGCGAGCGCCGGGGTGCGCGCCCGGTCAGACGTACGGGTGCGAACCCCGGCCGCCCGGTCGTACGGACGCGCCCACCGGTCGCCCGCCGGGCGGGAGTTCGGCGGCAGGCCCTACCGCGCGGCCTGCGCGTCGCAGGTCTGCGCCCGCAGCGCCCGCGCCAGGTCGTCCCGCGCCTCCGACACCAGCCGCCGCAGCGCGGGCGGTGCCGACGGGTGCTCCGTCAGCCACGCGTCCGCCGCGTCCAGCGTCTCCCGGTCGCCCTGGAGCATGGGGAACAGCCCCCGCACCACGGCCATGCCGATCTCGATCGACCGCTCCCGCCACACGCGCTCGATGGCGGCGAAGTACTTGGGCGCGTACGGGGCCAGCAGCTCCCGCTGGTTCGCCTGCACCAAGCCGGAGATCGTCGCCTCGACCAGGGCGTTGGACAGCGCGTCGGACTCCACCACGTCCGCCCAGGCGCGCGCGTTGACCTCGGGCGAGGGGCGGGCGGCCAGGCAGCGGACGTGGTGGCGGCGGCCGGAGGCGGTGTCGTCGCGCCGCAGTTCGGCGTCGATCGCCGCCTCGCCGGCGGCGTCGTGCGCGGCCAGCGGCTCCAGGAACGTCCAGCGCAGCTCCTGGTCCACGTCCAGGCCGTCGATCCGCGCCGTACCGTCCAGCAGGCCCTGGAGCAGCTGGAGGTCGGCCGCCGTGGTGGCCACCGAGGCGAAGAACCGGGCCCAGGACAGCTGGTGGCCGCTGCCCGGCTCGGCCAGCCGCAGTTCGTGCAGCGCGCCCTGCGCCAGCTCCTGCGCGGCCAGGTCGCGGTGGTCGGCCGCCGTGTAGTGGGTGAGCGCGTAGCGGGCCTGTGCGTGCAGCGTCTGGAGCACGCCGATGTCCGACTCGCGGCCCGCGAAGGCGAGCACCAGCGCGAGGTAGTCGCGGGCGGGCATCAGGCCGTCCCGGGTCAGTCCCCACACCGCGGACCAGCACAGCGCGCGCGACAGCGGCTCGGTGATCTCGCCGAGGTGGCCGCGCAGCGTGGCCAGCGAACGCTCGTCGAATCGGACCTTGCAGTACGTCAGGTCGTCGTCGTTGACCAGGATCAGTTCCGGGCGGTCGGCGCCGGTCAGCTCGGTGACGACGGTGCGCGGGCCCGAGATGTCCAGTTCGGCGCGGGCGTAGCGCACCAGCGCGCCGTCCGCGTCCTCCCGCCGGTACAGGCCCACGGCCACCCGGTGCGGCCGCAGTTCGGGGTGCCCGGCCGCCGCCTCCTGCTGGATGCTCAGCTCGGTGATACGGCCCTCGGCGTCGTAGGTGACCTGCGGGGTCAGCGCGTTGACGCCGGCGGTCTCCAGCCAGGCGCGCGACCAGGTGGCCAGGTCGCGGCCCGAGGTCTCCTCCAGGACGGACAGCAGGTCGGCCAGGCGCGTGTTGCCGTACGCGTGGCGCTTGAAGTAGCGCCGCGCGCCCTCCAGGAACGCGTCCCGCCCCACGTACGCCACCAGCTGCTTGAGGACGGCCGCGCCCTTGGCGTACGTGATGCCGTCGAAGTTGAGCTTGGCGTCCTCCAGGTCGCGGATGTCGGCCGTGACCGGGTGGGTGGACGGCAGCTGGTCGGCGCGGTACGCCCAGGCCTTGCGGCCGTTGGCGAAGGTGATCCAGCCGTTGGTGAAGCGGGTCGCCTCCACCAGCGACAGCGCGCCCATGAAGTCGGCGAACGACTCCTTGAGCCACAGGTCGTCCCACCACTGCATGGTGACCAGGTCGCCGAACCACATGTGCGCCATCTCGTGGAGGATGACGTTGGCGCGGCGCTCGTAGGACGCCTCGGTCACCTTGCCGCGGAAGACGAACTCCTCGCGGAAGGTGACACAGCCCGGGTTCTCCATCGCGCCGATGTTGTACTCGGGCACGAACGCCTGGTCGTACTTCCCGAACGGGTACGGATAGTCGAAGTGGTCGTGGAAGAAGTCCAGGCCCTGCTTGGTGACGATGAAGATGTCCTCGGGGTCGAAGTGCCGCGCCAGCCCCTTGCGGCACAGCGCGCCGAGCGGGATCTCCAGCTCGGTGCCGTCGCCGAGGGTGCGCCGGTAGGTGTCCGAGACGTAGTGGTACGGGCCCGCCACGACGGCCGTGATGTACGTGGAGATCGGCCGCGTCTGCGCGAAGCGGTACGTACCCGCCTCCGGCTCGCCCACCTGGGCGCCGTTGCTGAGCACCACCCAGCCGTCGGGCGCGGTCACCTCGAAGCGGAACGGTGCCTTCAGGTCGGGCTGCTCGAAGTTCGCGAACACCCGGCGGGCGTCGGCGGGCTCGTACTGCGTGTAGAGGTAGACCTCGCCGTCCTCGGGGTCGACGAAGCGGTGCAGGCCCTCACCGGTGCGGCTGTACGCGCACTGGGCGTCCACCACCAGGGTGTTCTCCGCCGCCAGGTCCGCCAGGGCGATACGGGTGCCGTCGAAGACGACGGCCGGGTCCAGCGCGCGGCCGTTGAGGGTGACGGCGGTGACCGACGGCGCCACGAGGTCCGCGAAGCTCGCGGCGCCGGGCTCGGCGCAGGTGAAGCGCACGGTGGTACGCGAGCGGAAGGTCCGCGCGGCCTCGCCCTCCCCGACGGCCGACCGCAGGTCCAGCGCCACGTCGTACCCCTCGACGCTCAGCAGTCCGGCCCGCTCCCGGGCCTCGTCTCGGGTCAGATTCTCACCGGGCACGACGTGACTCCCTCGTCCTCGTCTCGTATATCGAACACTGGGAATCATGGCACGCCGGACACCGGTTGAAGCGGTCACCGATCCGCCGATCGGCCACCGAAGCGAACGCCCGAGGAGCCACCGTGACCGAGACCGCCGCCGCAGCCGCCGGGACCGCCAGGACCCCGGCCGACTTCTGGTTCGACCCGTCCTGCCCGTGGGCCTGGCTGACCTCCCGCTGGATGCTGGAGGTGGAGAAGGTGCGCCCTGTGGAGGTGCGCTGGCACGTGATGAGCCTGGGCGTGCTGAACGAGGACAAACTCGACGAACTGCCCGAGGAGTACCGCGAGAAGAACCGCCCCGGCGGGGTGGTGTGGGGCCCCGTACGGGTGTGCATCGCGGCCGAGCAGCAGTACGGGCCCGAGGTCCTTGCCCGCCTCTACACCGCGCTCGGCACCCGCTTCCACAACCAGGGCCTGCCGCGCACCAAGGAGACGATCGCCGCCGCCCTGGAGGAGGCCGGCCTGCCCGCGTCCCTGGCCGAAGCGGCCGACACCGACACGTACGACACGGAACTGCGCGCCTCCCACAAGGCGGGCATCGACCTGGTGGGCCAGGAGGTCGGCACCCCGGTCATCGCGGTCCCCGGCCCCGACGGCGAGCAGATCGCCTTCTTCGGCCCGGTCGTCACCCCCGCCCCCAAGGGCGAGCAGGCCGCCCAGCTCTGGGACGGCACCCTGATGGTCGCCTCCATCCCCGGCTTCTACGAGATCAAGCGGACGCGGACGCGGGGGCCGGAGTTCGGCTGAGGCGCGGCGCGCGCCGGCCCGGCACGCCGCCGCGCACAGAAAGGCCCCCGCGAGTCACGTCCTCACGGGGGCCTTTCCTTCATCCGCCTGCCGGGTGAAGGTTGAGAAGACGATCACGAGGCAGGGCGTCTGTCCGCGCCGGACGGCGCCCGCCGCTTACGGGGCGAGCAGCAGGTTGTTGGCGCGCTCCTTGGCGGCGGTGTAGCGCTTGGCCACGTCCTGCCAGTTGACGACGTTCCACATCGCCTCGATGAAGTCCACCTTCTGGTTCTTGTACTGGAGGTAGAAGGCGTGCTCCCAGGCGTCGAAGACCAGGATCGGGACCGAGCCCTGGCCGACGTTGCCCTGGTGGTCGTAGATCTGCTCGACGATGAGGCGGCCGGTGACCGGCTCGTAGGCGAGTACGCCCCAGCCGGAGCCCTGCGTGGTGGCGGCTGCCTTGGACAGCTGGGCCTTGAACTTGGCGAACGAGCCGAAGTTCTCCGCGATGGCGTCCGCCAGCTCGCCGACGCCGTCCTTCTCCAGCGGCTCGCCGCCGCCGTCGCCGGTCATGTTGTGCCAGTAGATGCTGTGCAGGATGTGGCCGGAGAGGTGGAACGCGAGGTTCTTCTCCAGGCCGTTGATCGAGCCCCACTGATCCTTGTCGCGCGCCTCGGCGAGCTGCTCCAGGGTGTCGTTGGCGCCCTTGACGTACGCCGCGTGGTGCTTGTCGTGGTGCAGCTCGATGATCTCGGGGCTGATGACGGGCGCGAGCGCCGAGTAGTCGTACGGAAGTTCCGGAAGTGTGTACGTGGCCATGTCGAGCCCTCCAGCTGCTTACGACCTTTAATTGCAACCGACTTGCATCTGCACGTTATCAGCATGAGTGATCACGAACCGGCCGTGGGGAGGGGTCTGGGCCAAAAGAAGGAGGCGGCGCCCGACCTCGGTCCGAGGTCCGGCGCCGCCTCCGAAAAGGGCCGCGCTATTTAGTGAGGTAAGCCTTACCGAACTAGTGGGAATTCTGCGAGGTGACGGCCGACAGATCCTGTCCGGCGGCCTTTTGACCCGCCATTCGCTGCCGGATCAGACCGATGACGACGAGCACCACACCGAATCCGCCGGTGAAGTAGAGCTGCATGCGCTGGTTCTCGTCCCGCAGCATCAGCACCAGCACCGCCACCACACCGGCCAGCGCCACCCACGTCAGCGCGGGGAAGAGCCACATCCGCACCACCAGCTTCTCCGGCGTCTCGCGCTCCAGCCGGCGGCGCATCCGCAGCTGCGCCACGGCGATGAAGCCCCACACGACGAGGATCGCCGCGCCCACCATGTTCAGCAGCCACTGGAAGACGGTCTCCGGCCACCAGTAGCTGAACAGCACCGCGAGGAAGCCGAAGGCCGAGCAGAGGACCACCGCGCGGCGCGGCACGCCGCCGCTGACCGTGCGCAGGAAGCGCGGGCCCTGGCCGCGGGCGGACAGGGAGTGCGCCATCCGGGAGGAGCCGTAGATGTTGGCGTTCATCGCGGACAGCAGCGCGATCAGGATGACCACGTTCATGATCTGGCCGGCCGCCGGGATGTGCAGGTAGTCCAGGACCGCGACGTACGGGCCGTTCTTGGCGATGTCCGCGTTGTTCCAGGGGATGACGGTCACGATGACCGCCATCGAGCCGACGTAGAACAGCGCGATGCGCCACATCGCGGTGCGCACGGCCCGCGCCACGCCGCGCACCGGGTCCTTGGACTCGGCCGCCGCGATCGTCACGGTCTCCAGGCCGCCGTACGCGAAGACGGAGGCCAGCAGGCCGATCACCAGGCCGTCCGAGCCGTTGGGCAGGAACCCGCCGTCGCCGGTCAGATGGGCCGCGCCGGGCGCCGACGTACCGGGCAGCACGCCGAAGATGGCGAGCAGGCCGAGGACGAGGAAGATGCCGATCGCGGTGATCTTCAGCGCCGCGAACCAGAACTCGAACTCGCCGAAGTTGCTGACCGCCGCCAGGTTGGCGCCGCAGAAGACCACCATGAACAGCAGCACCCACATCCAGGGCTGCGTGTCCGGGAACCAGCCGGTCATGATCCCGGCGGCGCCGATCGCCTCGGCGGCCACCGCCACGCACAGCTGCGCGGTGAACATCCAGCCCGTCGTGAAGCCCGCCCACGGGCCGATCGAGCGCCCGGCGTGCACGGAGAACGAGCCGGAGGCGGGGCTGGCCGCCGCCATCTCGCCGAGCATCCGCATCACCAGCATGACCAGGCAGCCGGAGACGGCGTAGGCGAGGACGATGGAGGGGCCGGCCGCCGCGATGCCTTCCTTGGAGCCGACGAACAGCCCGGCGCCGATCACACCGCCGAGGGCGATCATCGACAGATGCCGCTGCTTGAGCCCGTTGGACAGCGGCGGGGCGGCGTCCGGGCCCGCCGGTGCCGGTCCGGTGCTGTCCGGGGACCGCTGGGCGCCCGGGACCCGGCCGGTCCGCTCGCGCTCGGGCGTGGTGGACGAAGGTGTCCGATTCATGGTCGTACCTGTCCCATTAAGTGAGAGCGGAGCGAGACGATCGACGGAAAACGCGCTTAGTTTGAGTGTCCGTGTCCGCTGAGGGCAACAGTCGTGCAGCAGTTGTTCGGTATTCAGACGAGATCGTGACCGGCCGCATTCACACCGTTGTGACACGTGACCCTGGGTGATCCGGAGTGGAAGTGGGGCGACCGGTTCCGGCCGCCCGCCCCCGGCGCGGTCAGCCGCCGGACCGCCGCGCCCGCAGCTCCCGTACGCCCGCGACCACCAGCACCGCGCCGGTCGCGCCGGCCGACCACAGCAGCTGCGGCCGCGCCCCGTCGTCGGTCAGCATCAGCACCAGCACCGCCGCCATGGCCGCCAGCGCCGTCCAGGTCAGATACGGGAACGCCCACATGCGCAGGGTCAGCTTCTCCGGCGCCGTGCGCTCGATCTGCCGCCGCAGCCGCAGCTGCGACACCGCGATCAGGCCCCAGACGAACAGCAGCACCGCGCCGACCGAATTGAGCATGTAGAGGAAGACGGTGTCCGGCCACAGCAGATTCAGCAGTACGGAGACGAAGCCGAACGCCACCGACGACAGCACCGCCCGGCGCGGCACCCCGCCCGCCGTCACCTTCAGCAGCGAACGCGGCGCCTCGCCCCGCTCGGCCAGCGAGAAGACCATCCGCGAGGAGCCGTAGAGGTTGGCGTTGAGCGCGGACAGCAGCGCCACGAACACCACCACGTTCATGATCTGACCCGCGCCCGGTACGCCGATGCTGTCCAGCACCGCCACGTACGGGCTCTTGCCCGGCTGCATCGACGACCAGGGCAGCAGGGTCACCACGACCAGCATCGAGCCCACGTAGAAGAAGAGGATGCGCCACACCGCACTGCGCACCGCGCGCGCCACGTTGCGCGCCGGGTCGTCGGACTCGGCCGCGGCGATGGTGACGACCTCCAGGCCGCCGAAGGCGAAGGCGACGGCGAGGACGCCGGATACCACGCCCTGCCAGCCGTTCGGCAGGAAACCGCCCTGCCCGGTGAGGTTGGTCAGCCCGACCGGGTCGGTGTCCGGCAGCACACCGAAGATCGCGAGCAGGCTGAGCACCAGGAACAGCACGATCGCGGCGACCTTCAGCGTCGCGAACCAGAACTCGAACTCGCCGAAGCTCTTGACCGCGGTGAGGTTGGCCGCCGTGAACACCAGCATGAAGATCAGCACCCAGCCCCACTGCGGGACCGCCGGCACCCACCCGTTGGCAATCTGCGCCGCACCGGTGGCCTCCACCGCCAGCACCACCACCAGCAGGAACCAGTACAGCCACCCCACGCTGAAGCCCGCCCAGCGGCCGAGCGCGCGCTCCGCGTGCACCGAGAAGGCGCCCGAAGCGGGCATCGCCGAGGACATCTCGCCCAGCATCCGCATGATCAGCATGGCCAGCGCGCCCGCGATCAGATACGACAGCACGATGCCCGGCCCGGCCACCGCGATCCCGGCGCCGGAGCCCACGAACAGGCCCGCGCCGATCACCCCGCCCAGCCCGAGCATGGTCAGATGGCGCTGTTTGAGCCCGGCGGACAGCGGCTCGCGCTCCCCGCCGCCATCGCTGAGCGGCGGCGTTCCTGCGGCGGTGGGTGCGTCGTGCATGGGCTCGTACTCTCGCAAAAGGTCTTTGGGGGAACTCCACAGGGCCCCGCGTCGTTCCCCCAGTTTCCCCGCCCGTCGCGCGCTACCACAAAATGCGCGCCCGTCCGTGGCGTCTGCCGTGATGAGCATCACGTGACCTGCGAAGACCGCCGGCGGGCCGGTACGCCCCGGGGGTCCGGGCGATGTTCGGAACTCTCCAAGGAGACCATTGCGCCTTTGTCGCCGCCACACGATGATCGGCCGAGGGGCGCTGGACTAACGTCAACGCGTCCCCAGACTGTCCCCGCCCGACCTCACACCCGCGGAGTCCCGATGAGCACTGCCGACGCAACCACCAGGCCCGGTGCGGTCCTGGCCGATCTGCTGCCCGCAGCCGGCGCCACCCGCGCCCGTGTCCGCGACGCCGCGCTGATCGCCGGCGGCGCCGCGCTCACCGGCATCGCCGCGCAGATCGCCCTCCCGGTCCCCGGCTCCCCGGTCCCGGTCACCGGCCAGACCTTCGCCGCGCTGCTCGTCGGCGCCTCGCTCGGCGCGGGACGCGGCTTCCTGTCGCTCGGCCTGTACGCACTGCTCGGCATGGCGGGCCTGCCCTGGTTCGCGAACGGCGCCTCCGGCGCGGGCGGCGCGACCTTCGGTTACGTCCTCGGCATGCTCCTCGCCGCCACCGCGGTCGGCGCGCTGGCCCGCCGCGGCGGCGACCGCGGCCCGCTGCGCACCGTCGGCACGATGGCCGTCGGCACGGCCCTGATCTACGCGGTCGGCGTCCCCTTCCTCGCGCTGAGCACCGGCATGCCGTTCGGCCAGGCCGTCGCGGCCGGTCTCGTCCCGTTCCTGATCGGCGACGCCCTCAAGGCCGCGCTGGCGATGGGCGCGCTGCCCACCGCGTGGAAGCTGCTCGGCCGCCGCGGCTGACCCCGCGCCCCGCGCCGTACGGACCGGGCCCCGCACCACCACCTCACGTGGCGGCGCGGGGCCCGTCCGCGTTCCGTACGGTCTTATCTCCTCACCTGCGGCTCTGCCGACGGGTGGTGATCCACACCCCGGTCCCCCCGAGGACCAGCAGCGCCGCGGCGGCGCCCGCCAGCGGCAGCACCGAGGGAGCGCCCGTCTGCGGCAGCCGCTCGTCGGGCGCCGCGGAACCGGACTCCGACGGCGCCGGGGTGCTGGTCGCCGAACCGGCCGGTACGTTCGCCGTGTTCAGCATCAGCGGGGTGTCCGGCGCGTCCGACACCGGATTACGGGTGCCGAAATTCACCGGCCCCTGCTGCCACAGCACCGTGTCCGAGTTTCCCAGTGTCACCGGCAGACAGATCTGCCCCTGCTTTTTCAGATCGAAATGCGCGGTGACGTCGAACGTACGGCTCTTGCCGCTCGCCAGGGAACTGATGGCACACGAATAAGCGCTGTTCGCGCCCGCCGGCAACCGCCCCTCGGGCACCTTCGTGCACCCGGCCACATTCTTCACCGTCAGCCCCTGGAATCCGGCCACCGTCAGCCGGATCGCCCCGGTGTCCTTGCCGCCCTTGTTGGTGACCTTGGCGGTCAGCGTGGTCGCGCCGGTGGCGGTCTTCACCGAAATCCGCTCCGGCAGCTCAGTCGTCACCCGATAGCCGGCCGGCGCGGCGGAACCCGCCTTTCCGCCCGCGCTGCTGCCGGGCGTCGGATCGGCCGCCAGGGCCGCCGGACCGGCCGCCAGCGCCAGCCCGGCGGCGGCCGCCGAAATCATGAACGCACCTTTTCCCGGTCGGATCGTGTCCATTCCCGACCCCCCCTTTTCCGCATCCTCGGCCGAGGTATTTGATGGGTACCACAAGATTCCACGGGTGCTGTGGGGGCTGGGCATGGTGGGGAATACGAGCGAGGCGGGTCCCGGCCGGCTGGCGGCCGGCCGTTACCGTCTGCTGGAACTGATCGGCCGCGGCGGAATGGGACGGGTGTGGCGCGCCCGCGACGAAATCCTCGACCGGTGGGTCGCGGTCAAGGAAATACGCATCGACGAACGCGCCGGCGAGGAGAGCGTGGTGCAGCGCGAGCGCAGCCTGCGCGAGGCCCGCGCCACCGCCCGTATCGACCATCCCAATGTGGTGCGGGTGCACGACGTGGCCGAGGAAGGCGACCGGCTGTGGATCGTGATGCAGTTGGTCCAGGCCCGCTCGCTGGAACAGATCCTCGCCCAGGACGGCCCGCTGACCCCGGAGGCGGCGGCCCGGGTCGGCACCGGACTGGCCCGCGCGCTGCGCGAGGTGCACGCGGTGGGCGTACTCCACCGGGACATCAAGCCCGGCAACGTCCTGATCGACGACCGCGGCGCGGTGGTGCTCACCGACTTCGGCATCGCGGCCATGCAGGACGCCACCGCCCTCACCATGGCGGGCATGCTCATCGGCTCGCCGGACTACATGGCGCCCGAGCGGGTGGCGGGCGAGGAACAGGGCCCGCCCTCCGACCTGTGGTCGCTGGGCGCCACCCTGTGCGCGGCGGTGGCGGGCCAGTCACCGTTCACCCGCGCCACGACCCTCGCCACGCTGCACGCGGTGCTGCACGAGGAGCCCGCGATCCCGGCCGCCGCGGGCCCGCTGCGCGAGGTGCTGGTCGCCCTGTTCAACAAGGCGCCCGAGGCGCGCCCCACTCTGGCGGAGGTCGAGGCGCGGCTGGAGCCGCTGGTGCGGCAGGCCGCGGCGGTGGCCCCGACGGCGGCGATGAGCGCGGCGGAGGCCGTGGACGTCCGTACGCCCACGGTGGCCGACCCGGCACCGGACCGCTCCGAGGCGGGGGAGCGGGTGAGGGCGGAACCAGCGGAAGCGGTGCCGCCCGAAGCCGAGGTGCCGTTGGCCGAGATGCCGCCCGAAGCCGGGATGCCGCCCGCCAAGGCGCCGTCCGAATCCGGGACGCCGCCGGAAACCGCCCCCGTGAAGCCCCCCTCCGCGCACCCGCCACCCCCGCCGGCCCGCCCCCGTCGCAAGGGCCACGCCCTGCTCGCCGCCGGGGGCGTCGCCGTGTCGGCCGCCGCGGTCGTGGTGGTCGTCGTGCTGGCGCAGGGCGCGGATTCCGGTGGTACGGGCGGTGCCGGTACGGGGTCCGGGCGTCCGACCACGGCCGGTGCGAGTACCGCCCCCACGACCGGCGGCCCGGCGGCCACGGCCGGGTCCCGCCGTACGGAGAACGGGTTCAGCTGGATTCCGCCCGCGGGCTGGAACCGCACCGAGGAGTCGTCCAGCCACGTCACGTACAGCACGAAGGACGGCTCCACGCTCGTCTCGGCGCGCCAGGACCCGTCCTCGGGCGGCGATCTGCTGACCGTCTGGCGGCAGTACGAGGCGCAGCAGCACGACGTGCCGGGCTACCGCAGGACCCGGCTGGAGCGCACGACCTTCCAGGGGCACCCGGCCGTCGTGTGGGAATTCGCCTACCTCAGGGACGGCCGGCCGGCCCATGGGCGGCAGCTCGGCTTCCGTACCGGGTACCGGACCTATCAGGTCAACCTCTGGTACCTGGATTCCGCCGGGGCCGCCGCCCTGCGCGCCTACGACCGGGTCAAGGAGTCCTTCCGCACGTCCCCCTGATCCGCCGGGCCGCCGTCCGCCGCGGTCGCCGCACCGTCCGCAGCCTTGCGGCGGCGGTCCAGCACCAGGCCCACGGCCAGCACGACCACGGCCGCGACCACCGACAGCACCATCTGCTTGCGCCCGTCGGGGCTGTAGAACATGTAGCCGATGACGAACAGGATCAGCGCGATCGTGGCGTACGTCAGGTACGGGTACAGCCACATCCGTACCGTCAGCCGCTCCGGCATGTCCCGCTCGATGACCTTGCGCATCCGCAGCTGCGAGAAGCAGATGACCAGCCAGACGAAGAGCGCCACCGCGCCGGAGGAGTTCAGCAGGAACTCGAAGACGGTGTCCTTCGAGGTGTAGCTGAAGATCGTCGCGACGAAGCCGAAGGCGACCGAGGCCCAGATGGCGGTCGCCGGGACGCCGCCCTTGTTCACCCGCGCGAAGGACTTCGGCGCGTCGCCGCGCTCACCGAGCGAGAACGCCATCCGGGAGGCGGTGTAGAGGCCGGAGTTCAGGCAGGACAGCACGGCGGTGAGCACCACGATGTCCATGACGGTGCCGGCCGCCGGGATGTCCAGCGACTTCAGCACGGCCACGTACGGGCTCTTGTCGAGCGCCGGGTCGTCCCACGGCAGCAGCGTCACGATCACCGTGATCGAGCCGATGTAGAAGAGCGCGATCCGCCAGATGACGCTGTTGACGGCCTTGCGGACGGCCTGCACCGGGTTGGGCGACTCGCTCGCCGCAAGGGTGACGATCTCGCTGCCCATGAAGGAGAAGACCACCAGCAGCATGCCGGAGAGGATCGCGCCGGGCCCGTTCGGCAGGAATCCGCCGTGGCCGGTCAGGTTCGCCATGCCCACCGCGTGGTCGCCGGGCGGCAGACCGAAGATCGCCAGCGCGCCGATCACGATGAACACCACGATCGCCACGACCTTGATGCCGGCGAACCAGAACTCGAACTCGCCGAAGGACCCGACGGAGATCAGGTTGGTGCCGGTCAGCACGATCATCACCAGCAGCGCCCACGCCCACTGCGGGACGGCGGGGACCCAGCCGGTGAGGATCGAGGCGGCGGCGGTCGCCTCGACGGCCAGCACGACCGACCAGAAGAACCAGTACAGCCAGCCGATGGTGAAGCCCGCCCAGCGGCCCAGCGCCCGGTCCGCGTAGGCGGAGAACGAGCCGGAGGTGGGGGAGGCGGCGGCCATCTCGCCCAGCATCCGCATCACCAGGACGACCAGCAGGCCGGTCAGCGCGTACGAGATCAGGATGCCGGGGCCGGCGGCCGCGATGCCGGCGCCGGAGCCCACGAACAGGCCCGCGCCGATCACACCGCCGATGGCGATCATCGACAGGTGGCGGTTCTTGAGACCTGCCTGAAGGCCGTCGGGAGACTGGCCTCCGCCGGGGCCGCCGCCGGGGTTCCCGGCCGCCCTGCCTGCGTTCATGGTCGGCGGATGCGCGCCCATGTGCACCGTCCTTCTGTGGTTCTCGGTGTCGAGTCCCCGCATTAGAACTGCGTCAACGGCCGCTTTGGAAGGTTTGAATCCGGATCGTTGCGTGGATCTCATTTCCGCATGTCATCGCGTGTACACCGCACGTATGACCGGCGGCAACCCCGGCGGCGCCTACCCCGGGCCCGATCGCCCACACACTCGTGCAACACTCGGCACATGCGCGTGTATCTCGGCTCCGACCATGCCGGTTTCGAACTGAAGAACCACCTCGTCGAGTGGCTCAAGGCCCACGGCCACGAGCCCGTGGACTGCGGCCCGCACATCTACGACGCCGTGGACGACTACCCGCCGTTCTGCCTGCGCGCCGCCGAGCGGACCGCGGCCGACCCGGAGAGCCTGGGCATCGTCATCGGCGGTTCGGGCAACGGCGAGCAGATCGCCGCCAACAAGGTCAAGGGCGTACGGGCGGTACTGGCCTGGAGCGAGGAGACCGCCAGGCTGGGCCGCGAGCACAACGACGCCAACGTGATCTCGGTCGGCGGCCGGATGCACAGCCAGGACGAGGCGACGAAGTTCATCGAGGTGTTCCTGGCCACGCCGTACTCGGGCGAGGAGCGGCACACCCGCCGCATCGAGATGCTCTCCCGCTACGAGAGCACCGGTGAGCTCCCGGAGATCCCGGCCCACCACCCGCAGCAGGGCTGAGCCCGTCTTCCGTACCGCCCGCGCCACCGAAGGCGCGGGCGGGCGCGGTCCGTTCCCGTACCACCCGCCGAGGAGGCACCGGCCCATGCCCGAGGGGCACACGATCCACCGCCTCGCGCTGGACCACCGTGCGCGCTTCGAGGGCGCGCCGGTTAGGGCGAGCAGCCCCCAGGGCAAGTTCTCCGACAGCGCGGCGCTGATCGACGGCCAGGTCATGACCACCGCCGAGGCGCACGGCAAGCACCTCTTCCTCGGCTTCGGGCCCGCCGGGTGGGTGCACATCCACCTCGGCCTCTTCGGCAAGCTGAACTTCGGCGACGCCCCGGCGCCGCCGCCGACCGACACCGTACGGCTGCGGCTGGCCAACGACACGGCCTACGCGGACCTGCGCGGGCCCACCGCCTGCGCGCTGCTCACCGGCGCCGAGAAGCAGGCGATACACGACCGGCTCGGCCCCGATCCGCTGCGTCCCGGGGACGACGGCGAGCGGGCCTGGGCGCGGATCTCGCGCAGCCGTACGTCGGTCGCCGCCCTGCTGATGGACCAGAAGGTGATCGCGGGCGTCGGCAACGTCTACCGCGCCGAAGTGCTCTTCCGGCACCACATCGACCCCTACCGCGCCGGACGTGATCTGCTGCGGTCCGAATGGGACGCGATCTGGGCGGACCTGGTCGACCTGATGCGCGAAGGCGTCCGGCACAATCGCATCGACACGGTGCGCGACGAGCACCTCCCCGAGGCCATGGGCCGTCCGCCGCGCGTCGACGATCATGGCGGCGAGGTCTACGTCTACCGCCGTGCCCTCCAGGAGTGCCACATCTGCCGCTCCGAGATCCGCACCGCGTCCCTGGCCAACCGCAACCTCTTCTGGTGCCCCACCTGCCAGCCGAAGTGAGGCCCCGGCCGGGACAAGCCCCGCGCGTCCTCAGAAGCCGTGCGGCAGCCACGGCTTGATGTGCCAGCCGAAGGCCACCGACGCCTCGCGCAGCGCGCCGGGCCGCAGTTCCCGCACCCGGCCCGCCGCCGCCAGCGCGCTCAGCGAGAAGCCGCCCAGATACGCGGAGCCCAGTTCCCGTACGGACAGGGCCAGATCGGCCGGGTCGTCGGTCCGCTCGCAGGAAGCGCCCCGCCCGTCGCCGGTGAGCCGCCACCGGCCCTCGTTCCAGGGGCAGCCGGCATCGGCCACCTCCAGGACCACGTCCAGCGGCGCCGCGTACGCCCGCGCGGCGAGCGCCGCGCCGACGTCCACCAGCCGGACGAACAGCGACTCGCGCACCTTGGCCTGGCAGCGCCGGATGTCGTCCACCAG
Organism: Streptomyces sp. NRRL F-5755; assembly: GCF_001279365.1. NCBI lineage: Bacteria > Bacillati > Actinomycetota > Actinomycetes > Kitasatosporales > Streptomycetaceae > Streptomyces > Streptomyces sp. NRRL F-5755. The sequence goes on from NZ_LGCW01000173.1 coordinate 14,767, forward strand.
GTGCAGCAGCGGATCGTCGGCCGGGCGGTTGCGCACCGTCACACGGGACGTCAGGTCGATGCCGAACAGATAGCGCCACAGCGCCGCGTGGACCGCCGGGTCCAGCGCCTCGATGTCGCGCAGGACCACCGTGCCGTCCGGGCCGCCACCGTCCCAGCCCGCCTTGACCGCGTAGCGCGCGTACCCGCGCACCTCGCCGGCCACCTCGGCCAGCACGCACAGCACCGGACCGGCGCCGTCCCGGTCGGCCTCCGGGTCGAGCAGCGGCAGCCGCTCCCAGCCCGGCTGCCGGGCGAGCATCCCCGGACGGCCGGCGACCAGCTGGTCGTAGACCTTCTCGCAGTCCGGCAGCGCGGTCTCCGGATCGACCAGCCGCAGCCGTACGGCGTCGGTGCCGGGCAGGGCCGGGACGGACAGCCGGAGCGTGTCGAGCGTCATGCTCACCGCCTCGGTCGCCGCGCCGTAGCCGAAGCGTCCGTAGATGGCCGGTTCGGAGGCGGTCAGCACGGCCACCGGCTCGCGCCGGGCCCGTATGTCCGCGAGCTGGTGGCGCATCATCTCGCGCAGCAGGCCGCGCCGCCGGTGCGTCGGCTGCACGCTGACCATCGTCACGCCGGCCGCCGGGACGACCGCGCCGCCGGGCAGCGACAGCCGGAAGGTGAACGCCCCCGCCGTGCCGACGACATCGCCCCCGTCCCGGACGGTCAGGCTGCGCTCGGGCTCCCCCAGACCGCACCACAGGGCGCGTTCCTCCGGGGCCTCCGGAGCACCGCCGAAGACCCGCTCCACCGATGCGTACCAGTCGTCCCACTCGTCCGGGCGCAGCTGCCGTAACTCCGTCGTCATGGGCCATGGGTAGCAGGACGCCTTACGGGCGCGCGACCGTTTTTCGAACGCCGTTTCCGGGCGATTGCGCCAGGCGGCGCGCCGCGAATCGACGCGCCGCCGAACGGGTGGATAAGGTCCCAGAACAATGGCGAGCAGCTCGGGAGCGGAGTCCCTGACGGCCCGGTGGCGCAAGGCGGTCCACCGGGCCCGCATCAGCGTGCGCAAGGCCGGGGTCGACTACTTCCGCGGCGACGGCTCGGACTGGATCGCCCTGGTCGCCCTTCTGATCGCCATCCCCGCCATCGCCTGCGGCACCATCTGGCGCCCCGACTGGATCGCGCCGACCGCGCTGGTCCTGCCGGTCATCGCGGGCGGACTGCTGCTGCGCCCGGCCAATCTGCTCGCCCTGTACGGCACGTCCGCCGCCGCCCTGATCGTCGAGGCGTCGCTGCTCGGCCCGTACGACCAGGGCCGCGACCGGATCACCCCGGGCACCGTCCTGGTGGTCGCCGCCGTCGGCCTGTCCGGGCTGCTGATCGCGCAGTTCCGCAGCCGGGTCGGCGTGCCGTGGCGGCGCGGCGGGACGATGCTCTTCGACCTGCGCGAACGCATCCGCGTCCAGAGCAAGCTGCCCAAGCTCCCGGCCGGCTGGCACCACGAGATGGCGCTGCGGCCGGCCGGCGGGCAGTCCTTCTCCGGCGACTTCGTCGTCGCCTCCCGCACCCACGGCGGCAACATCCTCGAAGTCGTGCTGACCGACGTGTCCGGCAAGGGCATGGACGCGGCCTCCCGCGCCCTGCTGCTGTCCGGCGCCTTCGGCGGCCTGCTCGGCTCGCTGCCGCCGCACGGCTTCCTGCCCGCCGCCAACGGCTACCTGCTGCGCCAGGACTGGGACGAGGGCTTCGCCACCTCCATCCACCTGGTGCTGGACCTGGAGTCCGGCGACTACGAGCTGCTGTCCGCCGGGCATCTGCCCGCCCTCCAGCTCAGCGCGGGCACCGGCCGCTGGGAGGAGAAGGCGGCGGAGGGGCCGCTGCTCGGGGTGTACGACGGGGCGCAGTTCGACCCCGTCAAAGGGACGCTGCGCCCCGGCGATGTGCTGATGCTCTTCACGGACGGCCTGGTCGAGGCCGCCGACCGGGACATCGCCGAGGGCATCGACCGGCTGACCGGTGAGGCCGACCGCTATGTGGCCTGCGGCTTCGCGGGCGCCGCCTGGCATCTGATCGAGGCGGTGGCCAAGGACGTGAACGACGACCGGGCGCTGCTGCTGATCTGCCGCGACTGAGCCGTACGGCGTTTTCCGGCCGTGTCCGGACGCCGCCAACCCGGTGAACACGGTGCGCCGCGGGAGGCGGAAGCCCCGCCGCCCCGGCTCCGCCGCGCTTCATGGGAGCCCGAGACTTCGCACGATCCACGGAGGACCCATGGCCGGTACGCTCACCTTCCGCTACGTCACCTACCTCGCGAGCACGCCCGAAAAGGTCTGGCACGCCCTCACCGACCCGGAGCTGAGCGGCGCGTACTGGGGGCACGGCAACGTCTCCGACTGGCGGCCCGGCTCGCGCTGGGAGCACCGGCGCACCGACGGCTCCGGCATCGCCGACGTCGAGGGGGTGGTGCTGGAGAGCGCTCCGCCCACGCGGCTGGTGACCACGTGGGCGGAGCCCGGTGCGCCGGCCGGCCGGGGCGGGCCGGGCGTCTCCACCGTGACGTTCGGCATCGAGCCGTACGAGGAGATCGTCCGGCTGACCCTGACGCACGAGGACCTGGCCGACGAGGCCGAGCGGGAGGCGGCGGCCGGGGGCTGGTTCGCGGTGCTCGCCAACCTCAAGACGCTTCTGGAGACCGGGCGCCCGCTGCCGAAGGAGCCGTGGACGATGCCGTGAGCGTACGGTCCTCGCCGCCCGGCAGGAGCCGCGCCAGCCACGCCGACCGGCCGGCCGCCAGCGGTCCCAGTACGGCCAGGATCAGCACGTACCCGGCGATGAACGGCGCCAGCCGCTCGTCCAGCCCGGCGCCCGCCGCCATCGTCGCGAGGATCAGCGCAAACTCGCCGCGGGCGAGCAGCGCGGTGGCGATGTTCGCGGCCGGGCGCGGCCCGAAGCCGTAGATCCGGGCCGCGACCAGCCCGGCGACCACGTTCATCACCAGCGTCAGCGCCACCGCGATCAGCACCGGCCACACCACCGAGGGCAGGTCGCCGGGGTCGATGGACAGGCCGAAGGCGAAGAAGAAGATCGCGCCGAAGGCGTCCCGCAGCGGGTGCACCAGCTCCATGATCCGCTTGCCGGAGCCGGTGCTGCCGAGCATCAGACCGACCATGAACGCGCCGATCGCGTCCGCGACGCCGAACCACTCCGAGACGCCCGCCACGAAGACGGCGGCCCCGAGGAAGGAGATGACCAGCAGCTCGTTGTCCTTGGTGGCGATCAGCTTGCCGATCACCGTCGTGCCCCAGCGCGCGACCACGGCCAGGAGCAGCAGGAAGCCGAACGCCTTGCCCGCGTCGGCGGCGGCCGAGGCGAGGGAGTCGGCGCCGGAGATCACCGGCTGGAGGGCGGCCAGGTACAGGGCGAGGAAGATGTCCTCGACCACGATGATGCCGAGGATCGGCTTGGTCTCGGGGTTGCCGAGACGGCCGGTGTCCATCAGGACCTTGGTGACGATCGCCGACGAGGAGATGCCGAGCACCCCGGCCAGCACCAGCGCCTCGGAGGTGCCCCAGCCGACCAGGAAGCCGAAGACGAGGCCGGCGCCGACGTTCAGCGCCAGGTAGGCGGCCCCGGCGACGGCCATCTTCCGGCCGCCTTCTTTGAGGTCGTCCAGGTGGAATTCGAGGCCGAGGTAGAAGAGCAGCAGCACCAGACCCAGCAGGGAGAGCATTTCCAGCTCGTGCGGGTCGTCGACCAGGGCGATGCCGGGGGTGTGCGGGCCGAGCAGTATCCCGGCCAGGATGAACAGGGGGATCGTGGGGAGCCCGATGCGGCTGCCCAGGCGGGCGAGGACGGCGGCGGCCAGAAAGGCCCCGCCCATCGCGAGGAGGGTGTCTGCGTGTCCGATGGCTCCTCCAGAGGTTCGGCCGGACGGTGTTCGGTCAAGGGGGAGTCAAGAAAGCGTTATTAGTTAGTTTACCAAACGACTTTTCCGGCCGGTACGTCCGCTTCCGCCGCACGCTTCGCCGGACCGCCGCCCACCGCTCCACCGACCCGCCTCCGGGACCTTCCCGGGCCTCCCGTCGAGAGCCCTGCCTGGGGTTTTCCCCACCCCGAAGCCACCGGCAGCCGTCATGGCCCAGGTTCACCCCGGCTCCGTACGGTCGAGGGGTGGAACGGACGCGGGAAACGGGGGACGACGCGATGGGCCCGAGGGGCGAGGAGCACCGGCACGGACCGGGGCGCGAGGGGCACCGGCACGGACCGGGGCGGGACGGCGGCGCCTGTGCCGTGGAGCTGCGCGGGGTCCGGCGGCAGTACGGCCGCGGCGCGGGCGCCGTGCACGCCCTGCGCGGCATCGACCTCGCCCTGCCGCACGGCACCTTCACCGCCGTGATGGGGCCCTCCGGTTCCGGCAAGTCCACGTTCCTGCAGTGCGCGGCGGGCCTGGACCGGCCGACCGGCGGCACGGTCCGCGTCGGCGGCACGGACATCACCCGCCTGCGGGAGGGCCGGCTCACCGCCCTGCGCCGCGAACGCCTCGGCTTCGTCTTCCAGGCGTTCAACCTGCTGCCGTCACTGACCGTCGAGCAGAACGTCGCCCTGCCGATGCGGCTCGCCGGACAGCGCGCCGACCGGCGGCGGACGGCCGAGGCGCTGGCCCGGGTGGGCCTGGGGGAGCACGCCGGGCGGCGCCCCGGCCAGCTCTCCGGCGGCCAGCAGCAGCGCGTGGCCATCGCCCGCGCCCTGGTCACCGGCCCCGACGTGCTCTTCGCCGACGAGCCGACCGGCGCGCTCGACGCCGCCACCGCCGCCGAGGTCCTCGCCGTACTGCGGCACGCCGTCGACGCGCTCGGCACCACCGTCGTCATGGTCACCCACGACCCGGTGGCCGCCTCCTGGGCCGACCGGGTGCTCTTCCTCGCCGACGGCGCGCTCACCGGCAGCCTGGAGCGGCCCTCGGCCGAGGAGGTCGCGGCCCGGATGGCGGCCCTCGCGGGACGCGCCCGGAGGGCGGCGGCCTGAGCCGCGCGCCCGGCGCTCAGCGCCCGGCCGGTTCCTTACGGAACGCCCACGCCATCCGGGGCTCCACCACACAGCGCAGGGCCCGGCGGACCGGCGGGGTGCACAGCGCGGTCACCGCGGCCGCCGCCGTCAGGCTGACCGCGATCTCGCCGGGCGGCGAGTGCAGCCACGGATGGTCCTCGAACCAGCCCGCGAAGCGCGTGCCCTTGGTCAGGAAGCCGTGCAGCAGATAGCCGTAGAGGGTGCCGGCGCCCAGCACCGTGAACCACGTACGGCGGGCCGGCACCCAGGCGAGGAAGCAGGCGACGAGCACCAGCGAGCAGCCGAACAGCGCGAGCGTCATCACCGCCCCCGCCCACCAGGGCGCCCCCAACTCCTGCGCGCTCTCCCGGTGGTAGAGCCACGTCGCCGTCATCCGCGGCACCGCCCAGTAGGCGAGCGCCAGGGCGCACGCGAAGACCGGCACCGCCGCGATCCGTACGCCCCGCCGCCGCAGCAGCGCGAAGTGCTCCGGCCGCAGGTTCAGGCCCAGCACGAAGAACGGCAGGAACTGGAGCAGCCGTTGCATGTCCAGGTCGTGGCCGATCTCCGGGGACACCGAGGCCAGTACGGCGACGGCCAGTGCCAGCGGAACCGGCCACCGTACGATCCGCCACAGCGGAGTGGTCAGCCGCCACACGAACAGTGCCGCCAGGAACCAGGTGAGGTACCAGGGGTCCAGGAGACTGACCGGCATACCGGGGTCGGGGACCGCCCGGCGGGCGAAGAGGGTGTAGGCCGTCTCGAAGACGACATACGGCACCACGACACCGGTGACCAGCCGCCGCAGCCGGTCCGGCCGCAGGTCGAAACCGCGCGAGAAATAGCCGGAAATGACGATGAACGCCGGCATATGGAAGGCGTACACCGTCATGTAGAGCGCGCCGGCGGTGCGGCTCTGCCCGGTCAGCGGTTCCCAGGAATGGCCCATGGCGACCAGCACGATCGCCAGGTACTTCGCATTGTCGAAGAAAGCGTCCCGGCCGCTTCCGCCGCCGGTCCCGATGGTCTCCGGCGCGGCCGCCGGGCCCCGGTCGGGAGCCCGCGCGGGCGGCGGAAGCACACGTCGTGAGGTCGGTGCGGCGGAAAGCATCTGCCGCACCCTAGTGGCGGCCGGTGAATGCGCAAAACCCTCGCCGCCGAATGCGCATTACGGGCGGTGCGGCGGGGAATTCTCTTTCGGGCGGCGCTCGGGATTGCGCCGCGATGGCGCTTCCGGGTTTTTGCGGAGGGCCGGTGAATAACTGGTTCCGTACCGCTCTTCCGGTCATGGAAGGGCATATGCACCGCGGCGGACGCGGGGGTGATGTCCGCTTCGCTGCCGGTATGTCGGTGGCGGAAGGGGGGGTGCTGGTCGTGTCCGCGTCAGGTGAATTCACGTACGCACAAAGGGGGTCAGGACGGTCTGCGGACCTTCGGCCGGGCGCCGCGAAAGGATCCGGCCGTTGGCCGGAACGCACCCGGTGGCGTCAATTCCCGTGCGGCCGACGGCGGTACGGCCGGGAGTTGCCGCCCGGCCGTACCGCCTCCTGGCAAAGCCTTGGCCGATGATTCGCCACCCGCCTCCACTGGGCAAGGACTTGGTGGCACGATGGTGCCGAGCGGGGGTGTGCGCGGCTGCATGCTTCCGGGGCCGGCCAGGCGTTCCGACCGAGGGTGTGATCAGTTGTGGCTCTTTCGCTGTCCGTCGTGCTGTTGTTGGGCATCATCATGGTCGTGTTGATACGCGGTAAATCGCTCAAGGCCGGTCCGGCGCTCGTCGCCATCCTCTTCGGCTTCTTCCTCGCCTCCACCGGCATCGCGCCGTCCATCAACCGGTTCCTGAACTCGGTGGCCGAGACCATCAACAACATCAGCTTCTAGCGCATCCGGGCCCCTACCGCGCCCGCAGGGGCCCGGCCGGCACGTCAGCGGTCGTCGCGTCCGCTCCGCGCGACCGCCTCCCGCACGGCCTCCTCGCTGCGCCCCACCAGCGCCGTGCCGTCGTCCGCCGTGATGATCGGCCGCTGGATCAGCCGGGGGTGGCCGGCCAGCGCCTCGATCCACCGCTCCCGCTCGGCGTCCGTACGCCCCCAGTCGCCGATCCCCAGCTCCTTCGCCTCGGCCTCCTGCGTACGCGTGATGTCCCACGGCTCCAGCCCCAGCCGGTCCAGGACCTCCCGCAACTCGGCGGCGGTCGGCGGCTGTTCGAGGTAGTGCCGCACCGTGTACTGCACCCCTTCCCCGTCGAGCAGGTCGACGGCGGAACGGCACTTGGAACACGCGGGATTGAGCCAGATCTCCATGGGGGCAGCCTAGCCAGGCGTACTCGCGACGGGCACCTGTTCGTTCCCGGGCCCGGTGCCGCCGCTATCGCTTCAGGGCCCGGTACCGCTTCAGCAGGGCCGTGAGCTTCGCGGGATCGGCTCCGGCGTTCAGCTCCCCGACCAGATCGTCCGGGCACAGCTCGTAGAGGTCGCCCCACCAGCGCCGCCCCCGGTTGTCCCAGATCCGGTAGCCGCCGGGCACACCTCGCGCGACGTACCGCCTCCTGGCCACGGCCCCGCCCCTCCTGGAAAACACTCAGGGCCAGGCCGAGAAAACATCCTCTGACCTGGCCCTGGACCATATGGAGCGGGCGACGGGAATCGAACCCGCGTAGCCAGTTTGGAAGACTGGGGCTCTACCATTGAGCTACGCCCGCATGCGCCGCCGGTCGGGTGACCGTGGCACGCGATGCATCGTAGCGGGTCACCCGGGTCCGCCGCACACTCCGCCCCGTTCCGCCCGGCGCGCGGCGGGACGCCGCCCCGTGTCCGCGGTGTGCGCCCGTGGATATCCGGCAGCCGTGCCGTCCGCGGCCATGTACCCTACGTGTCGCACCGACGGGGTGTGGCGCAGCTTGGTAGCGCGTCCGCTTTGGGAGCGGAAGGTCGTCGGTTCGAATCCGGCCACCCCGACCAGCAGGTTCTCCTCGTTCAGCCGTACGGCGTCCCGGCCCGGTCTCCCGGCCGGCCGCGCGGCGTGGCGGCGCCGCGCGCGCCCCGTTCGCCCGGCCGTCACGGCCACCGGCCACCCGGCCGCGGACCGGCGGGCCCATAAGCGGCCCGTCAAGATCACATTGCGGCTGCCAACCCGCTTGCGGTTACTATGCAAGCTGCGTGCCCGTGTGTCTTTCTCCCGGGCGCGATCCGCAGGGCGCCTGGACCCCGGGCGCCGGCAGATCTCAAGCAGAACCCCAGAAGTCAGCCCCAAGGAGACCGAACCGTGAAGAGCGCCGTGGAGACCCTGAACCCGACCCGGGTTCGGCTCACTGTCGAGGTGCCCTTCGAGGAGCTCAAGCCCAGCCTCGACGCGGCGTACAAGAAGATCAACCAGCAGGTCACGGTGAAGGGCTTCCGCCAGGGCAAGGTCCCGGCCCGCGTCATCGACCAGCGGTTCGGTCGCGGCGCCGTGCTGGAGGAGGCCGTCAACGACGCGCTCCCGAAGTTCTACACCGAAGCGGTCAACGAGGGTGAGCTGAACGTCCTCGGCCAGCCCGAGGTCGACATCACCGAGCTGAAGGACGGCGAGCTGCTGGCCTTCACCGCCGAGGTCGACATCCGCCCGGCCCTGGAGATCCCGGACTACTCCGGCATCGAGGTCGAGGTCGACGCCGTCGACGTGTCGGACGAGGACATCGACAAGTCCGTCGAGCAGCTGCGCGAGCGCTTCGCCTCCACCACCCCGGTCGAGCGCGCCGCCGAGGACGGCGACGTGCTCACCGTCGACCTGGAGGCCAAGGTCGACGGCGAGGTCCTGGAGGACGGCGTCGCCCAGGGCGTCAGCTACACCATCGGCTCCGGCGAGCTGCTCGACGGCATCGACGACGCCGTCAAGGGTCTGAAGGCCGGCGAGTCCGGCACCTTCACCTCCGAGCTGAAGGGCGGCTCCGCCGCCGGCAAGGAGGCCGAGGTCAAGGTCGACGTCACCGCCGTGGCCGCCCGTGAGCTTCCCGCGCTGGACGACGACTTCGCCCAGCTGGCGAGCGAGTTCGACACGCTGGAGGAGCTGCGCGCCGACAGCGCCAAGCGCCTCGCCCAGATGAAGAAGTACGACCAGGCCACCCAGGCGCAGGAGAAGGTCCTCGACGAGCTGCTGAAGCTGGTCGAGGTCCCGATGCCGGAGAAGCTGCTCGCGGACGAGATCGAGACCCGCAAGCACAACCTGGTCAACCACCAGCTCGCCCAGATGGGCCTCGACCTCGCGAAGTACCTGGAGATCCAGGGCAAGACCGAGGAGGAGTTCGACGCCGAGACCAAGGAGCAGGCGGAGAAGGGCATCAAGACCCAGTTCATCCTCGACGAGCTGGTCAACAAGGAGAAGCTGAACGTCAGCCAGGAGGAGCTCACCGAGCACCTCATGCGCCGCGCGCAGTCCTCCGGCATGTCCCCCGACCAGTTCGCCCAGGCCGTCGTCGAGGGCGGCCAGGTGCCGATGCTCGTCGGCGAGGTCGCCCGCGGCAAGGCCCTCGCGGTCGTCGTCGAGGCCGCCACCGTCAAGGACACCAACGGTGAGATCGTCGACCTGGACGACGAGGACGAGACGGCCGAGACCGTCGAGGCTTCCGAGGCCGAGGGCACCGACGCCGAGAAGGCCGAGAAGACCGAGGGCTGAGCCCCGGCCTCCCCGGTGGCACGGGCGGCCCCGGCCGCCCGGTGGCGCCAGTCGTATGTACGGGCCCGAACACGCCACGCCCGCGTGTTCGGGCCCGTACGTCATCAGGCCCCCGGAAGGGCCCCGGGACGCCGGTGAGCCTGCGCTCACAGCGAACAGTTGACAATGCGGGATGGCGCCCGCCGACCAGCGCGTTAGGGTCCGTAGATACGAGGGCAGGGGAGTACCCGAAACCGCGCCGGCGGACCACGCCGCGCCCTCCCCACGCCCCCAGAAGACGACGCTGAGACGGCCCCGGGCCGTCCGACAACGAGCAGGTGGACACGTGACGATCCCGATGCCTTCCGCCGCCGCTGAGCCGACCTTCGGTGGCCTCGGCGACCAGGTCTACAACCGGCTGCTCGGCGAGCGGATCATCTTCCTCGGCCAGCCGGTCGACGACGACATCGCCAACAAGATCACCGCGCAGCTGCTGCTCCTCGCCGCTGACCCGGACAAGGACATCTTCCTTTACATCAACAGCCCGGGCGGCTCGATCTCGGCCGGCATGGCGATCTACGACACCATGCAGTACATCAAGAACGACGTGGTCACCATCGCCATGGGCCTCGCCGCCTCGATGGGCCAGTTCCTGCTGAGCGCCGGCACCCCCGGCAAGCGCTTCGCGCTGCCCAACGCCGAGATCCTCATCCACCAGCCCTCCGCGGGCCTGGCGGGCTCCGCGTCGGACATCAAGATCCACGCCGAGCGGCTGCTGCACACCAAGAAGCGCATGGCCGAGCTCACCGCCCAGCACACGGGCCAGACCGTCGAGCAGATCACCCGCGACTCCGACCGGGACCGCTGGTTCGACCCGCAGGAGGCCAAGGAGTACGGCCTCATCGACGACGTCATGACCACCGCGGCGGGCGTTCCGGGCGGGGGCGGCACCGGGGCCTGAGCGCCCCGCACGACGCACCCAGCAGCCGACCCAGCCTCTTCTGACCGCCACCAGGACGGTGAACCTCCAGATGAACAACTTCCCCGGCCGTAGCCTCTACGAGCGCCACGACGCCCCGCAGGCCGAGTTCCAGGGCCAGCCCGCCGAGTCCCGCTACATCGTCCCGCGCTTCGTCGAGCGCACCTCGCAGGGCGTGCGCGAGTACGACCCGTACGCGAAGCTCTTCGAGGAGCGCGTGATCTTCCTCGGCGTGCAGATCGACGACGCGTCGGCGAACGACGTCATGGCGCAGCTGCTGTGCCTGGAGTCGATGGACCCGGACCGGGACATCTCGATCTACATCAACTCGCCCGGCGGCTCCTTCACGGCGCTGACCGCGATCTACGACACGATGCAGTTCGTCAAGCCGGACATCCAGACCGTCTGCATGGGCCAGGCGGCGTCCGCCGCGGCCGTGCTGCTCGCCGCCGGCACCCCCGGCAAGCGGATGGCGCTGCCCAACGCCCGCGTGCTGATCCACCAGCCGTACAGCGAGACCGGCCGCGGCCAGGTCTCCGACCTGGAGATCGCCGCCAACGAGATTCTGCGGATGCGTACGCAGCTGGAGGAGATGCTCGCCAAGCACTCCACCACGCCGATCGAGAAGATCCGCGACGACATCGAGCGCGACAAGATCCTGACCGCCGAGGAGTCCCTGGCGTACGGTCTGGTCGACCAGATCGTCTCGACCCGTAAGACGGCCGCTTCTGTCTGATCGCGACTCGTCGCGAAGTGAGCCGGAGACACGCCCCCTTGGACCGGGTTGACCGAGTCGGTCCAAGGGGGGCCCGTACGGGGGGCCCGGCAAGGTACCGTCGATAGGCAAGCACCCGGGTCCGCGGAGCAATGCGGATCCCAGGCGAAGGGGAAGCACCTCGTGGCACGCATCGGTGACGGCGGCGACCTGCTCAAGTGCTCGTTCTGCGGGAAGAGTCAGAAGCAGGTGAAGAAGCTCATCGCGGGTCCTGGTGTGTACATCTGCGACGAGTGCATCGACCTCTGCAACGAGATCATCGAGGAGGAGCTCGCCGAGACCTCCGAGGTCCGCTGGGAGGAACTGCCCAAGCCCCGGGAGATCTACGAGTTCCTGGAGAGCTATGTCGTAGGCCAGGAGCCCGCCAAGAAGGCGCTCTCGGTCGCCGTCTACAACCACTACAAGCGGGTCCAGGCGGGCGAGAACGGTGGCGCGCGCGGCGGCGACGACGGCATCGAGCTCGGCAAGTCCAACATCCTGCTGCTCGGCCCCACCGGCTCCGGCAAGACGCTGCTCGCGCAGACGCTCGCCCGGATGCTCAACGTCCCGTTCGCCTTCGCCGACGCGACGGCGCTGACGGAGGCCGGCTATGTCGGCGAGGACGTCGAGAACATCCTCCTGAAGCTGATCCAGGCCGCGGACTTCGACATCAAGAAGGCCGAGACCGGCATCATCTACATCGACGAGATCGACAAGGTCGCCCGCAAGAGCGAAAACCCGTCGATCACCCGTGACGTCTCGGGCGAGGGCGTCCAGCAGGCCCTGCTGAAGATCCTGGAGGGCACCACCGCCTCGGTGCCGCCGCAGGGCGGCCGCAAGCACCCCCACCAGGAATTCATCCAGATCGACACGACGAACGTGCTGTTCATCGTGGGCGGCGCGTTCGCCGGCCTGGAGAAGATCATCGAGGCCCGGTCCGGCGCCAAGGGCATCGGCTTCGGCGCCAACATCCGCTCCAAGCGCGAGGTCGAGGCCAAGGACCAGCTCCAGGACGTGATGCCGGAGGACCTGGTGAAGTTCGGGATGATCCCGGAGTTCATCGGCCGGCTGCCGGTGCTGACCTCGGTGCACAACCTCGACCGCGAGGCGCTGCTGCAGATCCTCCTGGAGCCGCGCAACGCGCTCGTCAAGCAGTACCAGCGCCTGTTCGAACTGGACGGCGTGGAGTTGGACTTCGACCGCCCGGCCCTGGAGGCCATCGCCGACCAGGCGATCCTGCGCGGCACCGGCGCACGCGGCCTGCGCGCCATCATGGAGGAGGTCCTCCAGTCGGTGATGTACGAAGTCCCGTCCCGCAAGGACGTGGCCCGCGTCGTCATCACCGAAGAGGTCGTCCACTCGAACGTGAACCCGACGCTGGTGCCGCGCAACCGCGGCGGCGAGTCGGGCGAGCACCACGAGAAGAGCGCGTAGCCGCCGTCCGTTCCCCCCGCACGGACGGCGAGGGCCGCCCCGCGACCACCGGTCGCGGGGCGGCCCTTCCGTTTGCCGCCTACTCCGGCTTACGGGTCTCGCCGCGCACCACGGCGGTGGTGTCCGCGTACTGCGACAGGTTGATGTCCGAGGACGAGCGCAGCTCGCCGTTCATGTAGAGCAGCACCGCGGCGGTCGAGCCGTCGGCCCAGCCGCACACCGGCGCGTAGCCGAACGACGCGTTCCGTACGACCTCACAGTCGATCTTGACGTTGCCGCCGGCCGCGTCGGGCCGGAACGTCTCGCGCTGCTTGACGACCGTGGTGCCCGCGCCGGACACGCCGCTGAACATGCCGTCCACCACGCTGTCCGGGTGGGAGATGGTGCCGTAGCCGCCGGAGATCATCAGACCGGTGGTGCTGCTGTCGCGGGTGCCGCGGTAGCGGGCGATCTCCTGCGTCATACCGGGCGGCGGCGACCCCAGCTTCAGGCCGTCGCGCTGGAGGGCCGCCTTGTCCTTCTCCAGGGTGTACGCGCCGCCGTCGACCGTACGGGGCGTCGTCAGCCGCATCCGCCGGCCGGTGTCCTCCGCTGCGGAGTTGCTGCCGTCGGCCCGGGTGCGGCCGCCCTTGTCCTCGCCCGCGGTGAGCATGACGGCCCCGCCGATGATCGCACCGATGAGCACGACGCCCGCGGCCACCCCGGCGATGATCTTTCCGGTGTTGTTGCCGGAGCCCGGGGGCGGGCCGGGCGGTCCCGGCGGCGGGAACTGCGGGGGCTGCATCGGCTGCGGGGCCGGCCCGTAGGCGTACGGGCCGGGCGGCTGCGGAGGCGGTCCCGGCGGCGGGCCCTGGGGCGGGCCTTGGGGCGGCCCGAAGCCCCCGCCCTGCGGCTGCCCGCTGCTGCCGTACGGGCCCGGCGGCGGTTGGTTGAAGCTCATGGCGTGTCCTCCCCTGGGGGGTGCGGGCGCGGTGGTTACTTCTCGCGGCGGACGGCGTCGCGGATTTCGCGGGTCTTCTCCGAGAATTCCTGTGCGGAGAAGGCGTCGCCGGTGGAACGGGTGGGTGTGTTCAGGCCCTGGTTCATGACCACGGCGACCGCGCTGGAGTCGCCCCAGATGCAGTACGTCGTCGTGGACGACGCGCTGATGCTGCCCACCGACTTGGAGGACTTGATCGCCTTGCACTTCATGACGGAGCCGTCGAAGCCGTCGGGGGAGTACTCCGTCACCGGCGTGACGGTCTCCGTCTTCACGCCCTTGTCGTCGGTCCCGTTGACCGCCTTCTTGTCGATCTCGGCCGTCATCTTGTTCACCGCGCTCTTGGGATCGGCCACCTTGCCGTAAACGCCGATGATCATGAGCTGCCGGCCCTTGGCGTCGCTGTAGGCACTCTCCACGCTGGTGGCCCCGGTGATGCCCATGGCTTTGGTCTCGGCGTCGTTGGACTCGTCCTTCGTCTTGTCCTTGCCCTCCGCCTTCTTGTACGTCCCGCCGAGCAGGTCGGCCGGGAAGGCGATCGTGTACGGCTTCACATCCCCGCCCGGCCCGAACGCGTAATACGCCCCCACGCCGATGCCCGCCACGGCCGCCACCGCCAGGACGCTCAGGCCGATCTTCAGCCCCTTGCCCTTGCCGCCGCTCTGGGGCGGCTGCTGGCCGTAGGGTGCCTGCTGGCCGTACGGGGGCTGCTGCGGCGGCTGGCCGTACGGCGGCTGGGGTGCCTGCTGCGGGTAGCCGTAAGGCTGCTGCGGGGGAACCTGGCCGCCCTGCTGCGGAAAGCCGTAACCGGGCTGCCCGACCGGCTGCGGGACGGGCTGGCCGTACGGGCCGGGCTGCTGGGGCGGCTGGCCGTACGGGCCGGGAGGCGGCTGGTTGAAGCTCATGGAGCGGGTTCCCCTCGTGGCAACTGATGGCGTCCGATGACGCCCGTCACAGTTGATGTCTCTGCGTTTCCCACATCCTGTACGACGCCACTGTCAGCCGGTGCTCCGGGGGCCAAACCGATTCGAGACCGGGACATCCACGCCCGTACACTGAGCGTCGTGACCGAGAACACTCAGCAGAGCCCCCAGGACGGCGGGCCGAACAGCATCCCCGCACAACTGCCGACCCAGTACGCGCCGGCCGAGGTAGAGGGGCCGCTGTACGAGCGCTGGGTAGAGCGGGGTTACTTCGAGGCGGACGAGAAGAGCGAGAAGCCGCCGTACACGATCGTCATCCCGCCGCCGAACGTCACGGGCAGCCTGCACCTCGGGCACGCCTTCGAGCACACCCTGATCGACGCCCTCACCCGCCGTAAGCGCATGCAGGGTTACGAGACGTTGTGGCAGCCCGGCATGGACCACGCCGGCATCGCCACCCAGAACGTCGTCGAGCGCGAGCTGGCCAAGGAGGGCGTCTCGCGCCACGACCTGGGCCGGGAGGCGTTCGTCGAGCGGGTGTGGCGCTGGAAGAGCGAGTCCGGCGGGCAGATCTCCGGGCAGATGAAGCGCCTGGGTGACGGCGTCGCCTGGTCGCGCGAGCGGTTCACGATGGACGAGGGCCTGTCCAAGGCCGTCCAGACGATCTTCAAGCGGCTCTACGACGACGAGCTGATCTACCGCGCCGAGCGCATCATCAACTGGTGCCCGCGCTGCCTGACCGCCATCTCGGACATCGAGGTGGAGTACCAGGACGACGAGGGCGAGCTGGTCTCGATCCGCTACGGGGAGGGTGACGCGTCGATCGTCGTGGCCACCACCCGCGCCGAGACGATGCTCGGTGACACCGCCGTCGCGGTCCACCCGGACGACGAGCGCTACCGGCACCTGGTCGGCACGGAGATCGAGCTGCCGCTGACCGGCCGCCGTATCCCGGTCGTCGCGGACGAGCACGTCGATCCCGAGTTCGGCACCGGCGCGGTCAAGGTC
Organism: Streptomyces sp. NRRL F-5755; assembly: GCF_001279365.1. Lineage (NCBI taxonomy): Bacteria > Bacillati > Actinomycetota > Actinomycetes > Kitasatosporales > Streptomycetaceae > Streptomyces > Streptomyces sp. NRRL F-5755. Next base: position 30,506 of record NZ_LGCW01000173.1, read on the forward strand.
ACCCCGGCCCACGACCCGAACGACTTCGAGATCGGCCGCCGGCACGACCTGCCCAACCTCGCGGTGCTGGACGAGCGCGGCGTGATCACCGCGCACGGCCCGTTCGAGGGTCTGGACCGCTTCGAGGCCCGCTCCGCGATCGTCGCCGCGCTGCGCGCCGAGGGCCGCATCGTGGCCGAGAAGCGCCCGTACACCCACTCGGTCGGCCACTGCTCGCGCTGCAAGACGACCATCGAGCCCCGGCTGTCCATGCAGTGGTGGGTCAAGGTCGGCCCGCTGGCCAAGGCCGCCGGTGACGCGGTCCGCGAGGGCAAGGTGGACATCCACCCCAAGGAGATGGAGTCCCGCTACTTCGGCTGGGTCGACAACCTCCATGACTGGTGCATCTCGCGTCAGCTGTGGTGGGGCCACCGCATCCCGGTCTGGTACGGCCCGAACGGCGAGGTCGTCTGCGTCGGACCGGACGACGAGGCCCCGACGGGCGAGGGCTGGACGCAGGACACGGACGTCCTGGACACCTGGTTCTCGTCCGGCCTGTGGCCGTTCTCCACGCTCGGCTGGCCCGAGAAGACCCCGAGCGTCGAAAAGTTCTACCCGAACTCGGTCCTGGTCACCGGCTACGACATCCTCTTCTTCTGGGTCGCCCGGATGATGATGTTCGGCCTGTACGCGATGGACGGCACCCCGCCGTTCAAGACCATCGCCCTGCACGGCATGGTCCGCGACGAGCGCGGCAAGAAGATGTCGAAGTCCTTCGGCAACGCGGTCAACCCGCTGGACTGGATGGACAAGTACGGCTCGGACGCCGTCCGCTTCACCCTCGCCCGCGGCGCCAACCCCGGTACCGACGTGCCGATCGGCGAGGACTGGGTCCAGGGTTCGCGCAACTTCGCCAACAAGATCTGGAACGCCACCCGCTTCGCGCTGATGAACGGCGCGACCGCCGAGGGCGAGCTGCCGCCGGCCGAACAGCTGTCGGCGACCGACCGGTGGATCCTCTCCCGCCTCAACACGGTCGTCGCCGAGGTGGACGCGTACTACGACGACTACCAGTTCGCCAAGCTGTCGGACACCCTCTTCCACTTCGCGTGGGACGAGGTCTTCGACTGGTACGTGGAGCTGTCCAAGACCACGTTCATGGCGGGCGGCCCGGCCGCGGACGCCTCGCGCCGCGTCCTCGGCGAGGTGCTGGACGTCACGCTGCGCCTGCTGCACCCGATCGTGCCGTTCGTCACGGAAACCCTCTGGACGGCGCTGACCGGCGGCGAGTCCCTCGTCATCGCCCCCTGGCCCACCGACTCCGGCTTCCGCGACCCCGCCGCCGAGCGGGAGATCGAGACGGTCCAGCAGGTCGTCACCGAGGTCCGCCGCTTCCGGTCCGACCAGGGCCTGCAGCCCGGCCAGAAGGTCCCGGCCCGGCTGGACCTGGCCGGTACGCAGCTCGCCGCGCACGAGGCCGCGATGCGGTCGCTGCTGCGGCTCCAGCCGGCGGGGGAGGAGTTCACCGCCACCGCGTCGCTGCCGGTCGCGGGCGCGACCGTGGCGCTGGACCTGTCGGGCGCCATCGACGTCGAGGCCGAGCGCAAGCGGCTGTCGAAGGACCTGGCCGCCGCCGAGAAGGAGAAGGCGCAGGCCAACGCGAAGCTGGGCAACGAGGCGTTCCTGGGCAAGGCCCCGGAGCACGTCGTCGCCAAGATCCGTACGCGGCTGGAGACGGCCGAGGCCGACATCGTGCGCATCAGTGCGCAGCTGGAGGCCCTGCCCAAGGCGTAGTGCCCGGCGCCGGGAACGGCCCCGGCGTGTGCGTTTCCGCAGGCCCCTCGTCCGTACGGGCGGGGGGCCTGCGCCGTCCCTTGCCGCGCCGGTCGCCGCGTTCGCGTACCGGCCAGAGCAGGACGTACGCCGTCGACACGGCCACGAACGCCAGCCGGATGAAGCCGCGGGCCGAGTCGTCCGGCACCGCGAAGACACTGCCGTACAGGATCAGCAGCGCCAGCCAGCTCCACCAGGGCACCAGCCTCCGCTGCCCGATGACGTCCCACAGCAGCGTGCCGAGCAGGACGGACGCGGTGTAGTACGTGTAGACGCTGGGGTCCAGGACGATCCGGGCGTTGGCGCCCAGCAGGACGACCGCCGCCCAGCGTCCCCGCCACACCGCCAGGCAGCCCAGCAGCAGGCCCAGCGCGAACTGCGCGGGCCGGTCCCAGCCCGGCGTCTCGGGATCGGCGACGCCCAGCCAGCGCAGCGCGGACGCCGGGTGGTTGGGGATGGCGAACTTGGCCGCCGAGAACGAATTCATGTCGCCGATGAAGAACGGCAGCCAGGCGACCGCGACCAGCCCCGCCATCCACACGCCCGCGCGCAGCCACTTCTCCTTCGGCAGGGCGAGCAGCAGCGGTACGAAGGCCAGCGCCGTCGGTTTGGAGTCCATCGCCAGGGCCAGGAAGACGCCGGTCAGGGCGGCGTTGCCGCGGGTCACCGACCGTACGGCCAGGGCGGTGAAGAACAGCGCGAGCACGTCGTCCAGGTGTCCGAAGCGGACCGAGACCTCGATCCACATCGGGATGAACGCGAGGCCCGCTATCAGGACGCGCTGCCGCAGCCGCTGGTGGTTGGTGCCCGTGCCCAGGAAGTGCCAGGCGGCGCTGCGCCCGGCCAGCACCACGATCACCAGGCCGAGCAGCGACATCAGGGCCGCCGCCAGGAACTGGCCGGTGTGTTCGGGGAACGGGTTGAACAGGCCCGCCACCAGGAAGCTGATGGGGCCCATCTGGAGTTCGGGGTGGTGGGCGTAGAGGTTGAGGCCGCCGGTGCCGTCGCCGGAGGAGCCCTGGTAGATCAGCTCACCGCCGGTGCGCAGGTAGTGCCAGGAGAAACCCCCGTTCGGCTCGACCACGACGAACCACAGCACGGTCCACGCGGTGAGCAGCACCAGGTGCATCCGCTGACTGATTGCCGGCATGCGCACGCTTTTTCAGCTCCCACCCTGCCCGGTGGAACCCTGCGGCCGACCGCCGCCGTCCCCCGGAACCTCTGATCTTCTTGTCGTAAAGGCTCACAGAGCCCGCCGGTGAAGATGACGGCAGGGGGGTGGTGCGTTGCCCGGGACGGGCGATCAGAGGTGTGTGTCACGGTGGGGCGGCGGGCGTCCGCGTTCTCATCCGCGTTCTCATAGGTCTCTCATGGAGACGGTGGAGCATGGCCCGCGAACGGGAGTTTCCGGCAAAAACGCACGATCCGGCCGCACCCGCCGGCCAGCGACGAGGAGCCGCGCCACCCATGAACAAGCCCCTGCGCCGCGTCTCGGTCTTCTGCATCCTGCTGATACTCGCGCTGCTGGCGTGGGTCACCTGGCTGCAAGGGGCCAAGGCGGCCACGTTCTCGGACGATCCGCACAATCCGCGCGTATCCATAGCGAAGTACGCGAACCCGCTGGGCAACATCCTCGTCGACGGACAGCCGGTGACCGGTTCCACCGCCACCGACGGCACCCTGAAGTACCAGCGCACGTACAAGAACGGCCCGCTCTACGCGCCCGTGACCGGCTTCAGCTCGCAGATCTTCGGCAGCAACCAGCTGGAGAGCCTGTACGGGGACCTCCTCGACGGCTCGGACAGCCGCCTGCAGACCCCGGGCGACGCGCTGACCCGCCAGCGCCCCAAGGGCGGTGACGTGGCCACCACCATCGACGCCAAGGTGCAGCAGGCCGGGTACCAGGCGCTCGGCGGCAAGACCGGCGCCGCGGTCGCCCTCGACCCGGCCACCGGCAAGATCCTCGGCATGGTCAGCACCCCGTCGTACGACCCGGGCAAGTTCGCCGGGTCCGGCAGCGGCGACCAGAAGGCGTGGAAGGACCTCTCCGGCAACAAGGACCACCCCGAGATCAACCGCGCGCTGCGCCAGCCGCTGCCGCCCGGCTCCACGTTCAAGCTGGTCGTCGCGGCGGCCGCGCTGGAGAACGGCCTCTACTCCTCCGTGGACCAGCCCACCGACAGCCCCGACCCGTACACGCTGCCCAACACCCGTACGGTGCTGAAGAACGAGAGCGCCTCCGCCCCCTGCAAGAACGCCACCATCCGCACCGCGCTCCAGTACTCCTGCAACACCGTCTTCGCGAAGATTGCCGCCGACCTCGGCCAGGACAAGGTCCGCGCGCAGGCGGAGAAGTTCGGCTTCAACGACGGCAAGCTGGACACCCCCGTACGGGCGGGCAAGAGCCTCTACCCGAAGGGCATGGACAAGGCGCAGACCGCGCAGTCCGGCATCGGCCAGTTCGACGACACCGCGACGCCGCTCCAGATGGCCATGGTCTCCTCGGCCATCGCCAACGGCGGCGACCTCCAGACGCCGCGGATGGTGGACAAGCTCACCGACGGCGGCGGCAACACGCTCCAGGAGTACGAGTCGAAGAAGTACGGCAAGGCGATCTCGCAGCGCACCGCCGAGCAGCTCCAGTCGTCGATGGAGACCGTCGTCAACGAGGGCACCGGCTCCAACGCCAAGATCGACGGCCTGACGGTCGGCGGCAAGACGGGCACCGCCCAGCACGGCGTGAACAACGAGGGCACCCCGTACGCCTGGTTCGTCTCCTACGCCAAGGACGGCAAGGGCCACCAGGTCGCCGTCGCGGTCATGGTCGAGGACAGCGACGCGGCCCGCAGTGACGTCTCCGGTGGCGGGCTGGCGGCTCCGGTGGCGAAGGCGATGATGAAGGCGGCGTTGTCGTAGCGGCTCGGGCCGCGGGCGGTCGCCGTCCGCCCGCACCCGCCCGTGTCGGTGGTGGCTCGTAGACTGGAGGGTGTGAGCGACGACCGCCCCCAGAACGACGACCCCGACCCGATTCCCGGCCCGGACGGCCCGGCCGACCCCTTCGAGGAGATGGTGGAGGCCGAGACCGACAGGGACCCCGACCTCGCGGTGATCGAGGCCGGCAGCCGGACCTTGCGCGCGCAGGCCGGACCGCCCCAGGGGGACGGCATTCCCGCACGTCCCGAAGACCCTGAGGTGGACCGCGCGCTGCGTGAGGTGGAGGCCGAGCTGGCCGGCCGCTGGGGCGAGACCAAGCTCGATCCCTCGGTGCGGCGCATCGAGGCGCTGATGGACGTCCTGGGCTCGCCGCAGCGCGCGTACCCCTCCATCCACATCACCGGCACCAACGGCAAGACCAGCACCGCCCGCATGATCGAGGCCCTGCTGACCGCCTTCGACCTGCGCACCGGCCGGTACACCAGCCCGCATGTGCAGTCCGTGACCGAGCGGATCAGCCTGGACGGCGCCCCGATCTCCGCCGAGCGCTTCATCGAGACATACCGGGACATCGCGCCGTACGTGCAGATGGTCGACGAGCGCGAGCAGTACCGCCTGTCCTTCTTCGAGGTGCTCACCGCCATGGCGTACGCGGCCTTCGCGGACGCCCCGGTGGACGTCGCGGTCGTCGAGGTCGGCATGGGCGGCACCTGGGACGCGACCAATGTGATCGACGGTGACGTCGCCGTCGTCACGCCCATCTCGCTGGACCACACCGACCGCCTCGGCGATACGCCCGAGCAGATCGCCGGCGAGAAGTCCGGGATCATCAAGAAGGACGCGACGGTCGTGCTGGCGCAGCAGCCGGTGGACGCGGCGTCTGTGATGCTCAAGCGCGCGGTCGAGGTGGACGCCACGGTCGCCCGCGAGGGCATGGAGTTCGGCGTGCTCGCCCGGGAGGTGGCGGTCGGCGGCCAGCTGCTGACGCTGCGCGGCCTCGGCGGCGAGTACCCGGAGATCTTCCTGCCGCTGCACGGCGCCCACCAGGCGCACAACGCCGCGGTGGCGCTCGCCGCCGTGGAGGCGTTCTTCGGCATCGGCTCCGAGCACGCCCGCACCCTGGACATCGACACCATCCGCTCCGCGTTCGCCGCGGTGGCCTCGCCGGGCCGCCTGGAGGTCGTGCGCAGCAGCCCGACCGTCATCCTGGACGCGGCGCACAACCCGGCGGGCGCGCGGGCCGCGGCCGAGGCGGTCAGCGAGGCGTTCGGATTCAGCCGACTCGTCGGGGTGGTCGCCCCCAGCGCCGACAAGGACGTACGCGGTGTCCTGGAGGCCTTCGAGCCGATCTTCGCCGAGGTCGTGGTGACCCGTAACTCCAGCCACCGCGCCATGGACCCGGACGAGCTGGCCGCCGCCGCGGTGGAGATCTTCGGCTCCGAGCGGGTGCAGGTCGAGCCGCGGCTCGACGACGCGCTGGAGGCGGCGATCACCCTCGCGGAGGAGGAGGGCGAGTACGCCGGCGCCGGCGTGCTGGTCACCGGCTCCGTGATCACGGTCGGCGAGGCCCGGCTGCTCCTGGGGAGGAACTGACCATGCGCACGCTGTGTGCGAGCACGCTGATCGGCGAGTTCTTCGTGATCGGCTTCGCCGGTCTGGTCGCGATGCAGACCTCCGGCCATTCCACGGCCACGGTCTGGACGGTCAGCGGCGTCGCCATGCTGCTGTGTGTCCTGCTGTGCGGTGTGCTCACCCGCCCCGGCGGCGTGCAGCTGGGCTGGGTGCTCCAGGCCGCGCTGATCGCCAGCGGTTTCGTGGTCGGCACGATGTTCTTCCTCGGGGCGGTCTTCGCCGCGCTGTGGTGGGCGTCGGTGCACTTCGGCCGCAAGATCGACGAGGCGAAGGCCCGCTGGGCGGCGCAGGCCGAGGAGGGTCCGCAGCCGGGCGCGGCGTGAGGACGGCCGCGTACGACCGTGTGCGCAAGCGGGTCCAGTGGTCCGGGCAAGCGGGACGTACGCGCCCGGACCGGACATCTGTCCGCGCCCGCTCCGGACGTCTGTGCGAAACCCGGCCCGCGTCACCCGTACGGCCCCGTAGCGGTCCCGGTACCGCGTACGGACCAGCGCCGTCACCCATGTAGCCTCAGGTCACCTGCCGACTTCCGTCACCCAAGGAGTCCTTCCCGTGAGCCAGCGCACGCTCGTCCTCCTCAAGCCCGACGCGGTCCGCCGCGGCCTGGTCGGTGAGATTCTCGGCCGTATCGAGCGCAAGGCGGGCTGGACGATCAGCGCGCTGGAACTGCGCACGCTCGACCGCGCGATCCTGGAGCAGCACTACGCCGAGCACGTCGGCCGCGACTTCTACGAGCCATTGGTGCAGTTCATGTCCTCGGGCCCGGTGGTCAGCCTGGTCGTCGAGGGCGAGCGGGTGATCGAGGGCGTGCGGACGCTGGCCGGCCCCACCGACCCGATCAAGGCGCCGGGCGGTTCCATCCGCGGCGACTTCGGGACCATCACCCGGGAGAACCTGATCCACGCCTCGGACTCCGAGGAGTCCGCCGAGCGCGAGATCAAGATTTTCTTCCCCGGTCTTTCCTGACCTTCCGTCCGTTCGCACCCCGGTGACCTGGGGCGACCGCGCCGCCGCGGCCGCCCCACGGCAAGCCGGCGGCGAACGGGGGAACGCTTCGGTGCGACACGGCGTCCCATTGAAGGGGGCGGGTCCGTGTTCCGCCGACAATGGCGAAGGAACCCCGCACTGCGTTCGAGCGGTGGGGACTTCGTGACTACGATGGAGTTTCCGCGCCCCGGCGCACCACACCTGCCGACCTCAAGTAAGCATTCGCTCCAGTTGGGAAGGCCAGACGTATCCTCATGGGGAACAACATGTCGTTCATCGGCCGTGACATGGCTGTCGACCTCGGGACCGCCAACACGCTGGTGTACGTCAGGGGTCGCGGGATCGTCCTCAACGAGCCGTCGGTCGTGGCCATCAACACCAACACCGGCGGCATCCTGGCCGTCGGGGCCGAGGCGAAGAAGATGATCGGCCGCACCCCCGGCAACATCGTCGCGGTGCGCCCGCTGAAGGACGGCGTGATCGCCGACTTCGAGATCACCGAGCGGATGCTCCGCTACTTCATCCTCAAGATCCACAAGCGCCGCTACCTGGCCCGCCCGCGCGTGGTCGTCTGTGTCCCCTCCGGCATCACCGGAGTCGAGCGCCGCGCGGTCATCGAGGCGTCCACCCAGGCCGGCGCCCGCCAGGTGCACATCATCGAGGAGCCGATGGCCGCCGCGATCGGCTCCGGCCTCCCGGTCCACGAGGCCACCGGCAACATGGTCGTGGACATCGGCGGCGGCACCACCGAGGTCGCGGTGATCTCGCTCGGCGGCATCGTCACGGCGCAGTCGATCCGGGTGGCCGGCGACGAGCTGGACAACGCGATCATCCAGCACATCAAGAAGGAGTACAGCCTCCTGCTGGGCGAGCGCACCGCCGAGAGCATCAAGATCACCATCGGCTCGGCGTACGACCTGGAGCAGGACGAGCACACCGAGATCCGGGGCCGCGATCTGGTCTCCGGACTTCCCAAGACCGTCGTGATCTCCGCGGCCGAGGTGCGCAAGGCCATCGAGGAACCGGTCAACTCCATCGTCGACGCGGTCAAGACGACGCTCGACAAGTGCCCGCCGGAGCTCTCCGGCGACGTGATGGACCGCGGCATCGTGCTCACCGGCGGCGGCGCCCTGCTGCGCGGCCTCGACGAGCGCCTGCGCCGCGAGACCGGCATGCCGATCCACATCGCCGAGGACCCGCTCGACTCCGTCGCGCTCGGCAGCGGCAAGTGCGTCGAGGAGTTCGAGGCGCTCCAGCAGGTCCTGGACTCCCAGCCGCGCCGCTGAGGAACCCGACATTCCGCCGTACGGGCGGCTGATCGTCCGTACGGCGGATCGTTGATATACAGGCACCACGCCCCAACAGGCGAGCACTGCGTATAAAGGCACAACGCACTCCCCAGCGCGACCGGCGCGGGCCCGCAGCCGGCCGGTCCTACGAGGAAGGACACGGCCGCCGCACGTGAGGGACACACGAGAGAGCCGGCTGCTGCTGGTGCTGCTGGTCGCCATCGCGTTCGCGCTGATCACGGTGGACATCCGCGGCGGCGAACGGTCCCCGCTCGCCGGTGCCCGGCAGGCCGCCGCGGCGGTCTTCGGGCCGGTCGAGAGCGGCATCGCCACGGTCGTCGACCCGGTGGGCAACGCCGTCGGCGCCGTACGCGACTCCGGCGAGCGGCACACCCGTATCAGCGCCCTGGAGCGGGAGAACGCCGCCCTCAAGGCGAAGCTGGGCTCCTCCGACCGTAACCGCAACCGCGCCGCCGAGCTGGACAAGATGCTCAAGACCGCCGGCACCGGCCAGTACGGCATCAAGGGCGCCCAGGTCATCGCCATCGGCGCGGCGCAGGGCTTCTCCTGGACCGTCACCATCGACGCCGGCTCCCAGGACGGCATCGCCCGCGACATGACGGTCCTCAACGGCGACGGCCTGGTCGGCCGCGTCACCACCGTCGGCCGCACCACCGCCACCGTGCTGCTCGCCAACGACCCCGACTTCACCGTCGGCACCCGCATGGAGAAGACCAACGAAATCGGGTTCGCCACCGGCCAGGGCGGCAACTCGCTGCGCGTGCAGCTGCTGAACGGCAAGGCCGAGGTCAAGAGGGGCGACCGGCTGGTCACCTTCGGCTCCAGCGCCGACAAGCCCTTCGTGCCCGGCGTCCCGGTCGGACAGGTCGTCAGGGTCGACCCGTCCAACGGCGATCTGACCCGCTCCCTCCAGGTCCGCCCGTTCGTCGGCTTCTCCAAGCTGGACATCGTCGGCGTGGTCGTCCAGCCGCCCCGCGAGGACCCGCGCGACACCGTGCTGCCGCCCAAGCCCGCCAAGCCCAAGCCGACGCCGACGGTCACCGTCACGGCCACCCCCACCGCGAGCGCCTCTCCCAGGAGCTGACCGATGCGCATCAAGAGGATCCTGCTCTCGGCCGCGCTGGTCGTCGTGGCGCTGCTGGTCCAGGTCGCCGTACTGGCCCGGCTTCAGCTGCCCGGCGCCGTACCGGACCTGCTGCTCCTGGTCGTCCTCGGCCTCGCGCTGGTCTACGGGCACGTCTCCGGCGCCCTGATCGGCTTCGGCGCCGGCCTGCTCGCCGACCTCGCGCCGCCCTCCGACCACGCCATCGGCCGCTACGCCCTGGTGCTGTGCGTCATCGGGTACGTGGCCGGGCTGACCAAACCGGACAGCGGACAGCACCGTTCGGCGACCATGCCGCTGGTGGTCGTGGTCGGCGCGGCCCTCGGCTCGACCCTGCTGTACGCGGGCGTCGGCTCGCTCGTCGGCGACTCCGCCGCCGCCCGCGTGGGCCTGGGCTGGCTGCTGTTCACCGCCACGCTCTACGACCTGCTGCTCGCCCCGTTCGCCGTACCCGTGGTGATGGCGCTGGCCCGCCGTACCGAACACGACCCGCTGGCCACCGACGCGGCCGGCGGGCCGGGCGGCTCCGGCAAGGGCCGCAAGAGCGCCTACGGCTGGCTCGGCTCCGGCACCGGCCTCAAGGCGAGCCGCTCGATGCGCACCAGCCTCCCGTCCAAGCCGGCCCGCATCGGCGGCCAGCGCGGCGGACTGCTCGGCAGATCGGCCCGTAGCAAGACAGGACGCATCAAGGGGGTCAAACGACTGTGACCAACCTCCCGGAGACCGGCCGCAGCTCACGCGTCACGATCCGGCTGGTCGCCATCCAGATCCTGGTCTTCTCCCTGCTGCTGACCCTCGGCGGCCGGCTGTGGTACCTCCAGATCCGCAACGGCCGGGAGTACGCCGACGAGGCCCGCAACAACCACGTCCAGCAGGTCGTCGAGCCGGCCACCCGCGGCTCCATCCTCGACGCCCGCGGCATCCCGCTCGCCGACAACCAGACCCGTCTGGTCGTCTCCGCCAACCGCACCGACCTGCTGAAGATGAAGGACGACGGCAAGGCCGTGCTCGGCCGGCTCGCCAAGGTCCTCGGCATGTCGGAGCAGGAGATCCGCAACAAGGTCCGGCTGTGCGACGCCAAGACGCCGCAGCCCTGCTGGAACGGCTCGCCCTTCCAGCCCATCCCGATCACCGACGAGGCCACCACCCAGCAGGCTCTCCAGATCCGCGAGCGCTCCGAGGACTTCCCCGGCATCTCCGCCGAGCCCACCGCCGTACGCCGCTACGCCGCGCCCGGCAAGGCCCAGACCGCCCAGGTCCTCGGCTACCTCTCGCCGGTCACCGACGAGGAGATCCAGAAGGCCAAGAACACCCGCTCGCCGCTGCTGCGCTCGGACCAGATCGGCCGCTCCGGGCTGGAGCGCACCTACGACAGCCAGCTGCGCGGCAAGGCCGGGGTGACGCGCTACGAGGTCGACAACCTCGGCCGGGTCATCGGCAAGGCCAAGAGCGACAAGGCGATCCCCGGCTCCAACGTCGTCACGAGCATAGACGCCCGCGTCCAGGCCATAGCGGAACGGGAACTGGAGCAGGCGATGAAGGACGCCCGTAAGGAGCACGACAAGAACACCGGCACCAATTACAAGGCCGACGCGGGCGCCGTGGTCGTCATGGAGAACAAGACCGGCCGGATCGTCTCCATGGCCTCCAACCCGTCCTACGACCCCAACGCCTGGGTCGGCGGCATCTCCGGCAAGGACTACGCCAAGCTGACCGGCAAGGACTCCAACTACCCGCTGCTCAACCGGGCCATCCAGGGCCAGTCGGCGCCCGGCTCGATCTTCAAGGTGATCTCCACCTCGGCCGCGGTCGCCGCCGGGTACGACTTCGACGGCACCTACCCCTGCACCGCCTCGTTCAGCATCGGCAACCAGGTCTTCAAGAACTTCGAGTCCAAGGGCTACGGGCCGATCAACCTCGGCCGCGCGCTGGAGGTCTCCTGCGACACCGTCTTCTACAGCCTCGCCTACCAGCAGTGGCAGAAGGACGGCGGCAACAAGCCGAACAACCCGAAGGACTGGTTCTACAAGACGGCCCATCAGTTCGGCCTCGGCAAGGAGACCGGCATCGACCTGCCCAACGAGGTCACCGGCCGGGTCCCGGACCGCGACTGGAAGAAGCGGTACTGGGAGGCCAACAAGGACAGCTGGTGCAAGCAGGGCAAGTCCGGCGACGACTATGTCTCGAAGATTGCCCGGGAGAACTGCGAGTCCGGCATGAAGATGCGCGCCGGTGACTCGGTGAACTACTCCATCGGGCAGGGCGACACCCAGGTCACCCCGATACAGATGGCGACGATCTACGCGGCGATCGCCAACGGCGGCACGCTCTACAACCCGACCGTGGGCAAGGCGATCGTCAGCCCCGACGGCAAGCGCATCGAGAACATCGCGCCCAAGTCGCACGGGAAGCTGCCGGTGACCGCCAAGACCCTGTCCCAGATCGACGGCGCGCTGGCCGGCGTCGCCACCCGCGGCACCGCCGCCTGGCGCTTCCAGGGCTGGCCGCAGGACAAGATCCCGATGCACGCCAAGACCGGTACGGCCGAGGTCTACGGCAAGCAGACGACGGGCTGGTTCGCCACGTACACCAAGGACTACACGATCGTCATGACCATCTCCCAGGGCGGCACCGGCTCGGGCTCCGCCGGCCCCGCCGTGCGCAAGATCTACAACGCGCTGTACGGGGTGGACGACAAGGGCAAGATCGACGAGTCGAAGGCGCTGCTGCCCAGGCCGCAGACCGGACTGCCCAAGATCCTCGGTGACGGCACGATCCAGGCGCAGCCCATCCAGCCCGTCACCGCACCACAGCAGCCCGCCGCGGCCGGAAGGCGGGGTCAGTGACCAGTTCCCACACCGCGAACGGCTTCACCGTCCGCCGCTACAGCCCCGACCGCGGCGCCTGGGGCAAACTGACGGCACGCGACTCGGTCGTGCGCCGGCTGGACTGGGTCATGCTGCTGTGCAGCCTGGCCCTGTCCCTGATCGGCGCGGTGCTGGTGTTCTCCGCGACCCGCAACCGCACCGAACTCACCCACGGCGACGAGTACGGCTACCTCCTGCGCCACCTGCTGAACACCGGCATCGGACTGGCCCTGGCGGCCGGCGCGATCTGGCTCGGGCACCGCACGCTGCGCGGCGCGGTGCCGATCCTCTACGGCCTCTCGCTGGTGCTGTCGCTGCTCGTCCTCACGCCCCTGGGCGCCACGATCAACGGCTCCCGCTCCTGGCTGGCCATCCCCGGCGGCCTCTCCCTCCAGCCCGCCGAATTCGCCAAGATCACGATCACGCTGGGGATGGCGGTGATCCTCGCGGGCCGGGTCGACGCGGGCGACCGCCCGCACCCCGACCACCGCACCGTCGTCCAGGCTCTGGGCCTGGCCGCCGTCCCGGTCGTCATCATCATGCTGATGCCGGACCTCGGCTCGGTCATGGTCCTCGGCGCGATCATCCTGGGCGTCCTGCTCGCCTCCGGCGCCTCCAACCGGTGGATCCTCGGGCTGCTGGGCGCCGGTGTCATCGGCTGTGTGGCCATCTGGCAGCTGGGCCTGCTGGACGACTACCAGATCGCCCGGTTCGCCGCCTTCGCCAACCCGAGCCTGGACCCGGCGGGCGTCGGCTACAACACCAACCAGGCACGCATCGCCATCGGCGGCGGCGGACTGACCGGCTCCGGCCTCTTCCACGGCAGCCAGACCACCGGCCAGTTCGTGCCCGAGCAGCAGACCGACTTCATCTTCACCGTCGCCGGCGAGGAACTGGGCTTCCTCGGCGCGGGCCTGATCATCGTGCTGCTGGGCGTCGTCCTGTGGCGCGCCTGCCGCATCGCCCGCGAGGCCAGCGAGCTGTACAGCACGATCGTGGCGGCGGGCTTCATCGCCTGGTTCTCGTTCCAGTCGTTCGAGAACATCGGCATGACGCTGGGCATCATGCCCGTCACCGGCCTGCCGCTGCCGTTCGTTTCCTACGGCGGCACGTCCATGTTCGCGGTCTGGATCGCCATAGGGCTGCTGCAATCGATTCACGTACAGCGGCCGGTGTCGGCCTGACGGGTGTACGCCCCCGGGCCGTGGGGGCGTACGTCAGCGGCCGGACGCGGCGCTGTAGGAGCTGTACGCGACGAGGGCGGCGAGCACGGAGGCGCTGGTCACCGTGGCGAGCAGCACCCACAGGGCGATACGTGCCTTCCGCGGCCGATTGCGGGCCTGCCGCGGCGACCGCGCGTACTCCGGCGCGCGGGGCGCCGACGGCTCGGAGCCCATCGCGATGTCGGCCAGCAACCGGCGGCAGGCGGCGGCCAGTTCGCCCGTGCCGCTGTCCAGCCGCATGACGGTCTCCGCCCGCGCGGGCGCGCTCGTACCGCCGTCCAGGATGCGGCCCGCCCGTATGAGCACCTCCCCGCGGGTGCCGGTGACGGACAGACTGATCCACCGCTCGACGTGCTCGCCGCGTATGACCACACCGCCCGTGCGGTCGCGGTAGACCGTGTGCTGCTGCCACAGAACGGCCGCCAACTGCCGTGCGGTGTCCGCCAGATGCGCGAGCATCGTCCCCCCTGCCGGATGTGCGCCAACCGAGGAGGGAACTGTACCGGGAGGCAGTGACAACGAAGGACCGGGGCTGTTGACCACCGCACCGAAGAGGCCGGGGAGCGCCCGCCCCGGTGACTCGGGACGGGCGCTCCGGTCGGGTCACGGCGACTGCTGCAGCCGCAGCAGCGAAGCCACCAGCTGGTCGACCTCCTCGGGGGTGTTGTAGAGGGCCAGGGAGGCGCGGACGGCGCTGTCCAGGCCGTAGTGGGCCAGGGCCGGCTGGGCGCAGTGGTGGCCGGAGCGGACCGCGATGCCGTCCAGGTCCAGGGACTGCGCCACGGCCGTCGGGTCGTGCCCCGCGAGCGTGAACGCCAGCACCGCGATACGGTCCGGGGCATCCCCCAGGACTTCGAGGCCGGGCACCATGGCCAGCGCCTGCCGCGCGTACGCCAGCAGGTCGGCCTCGTACTTGGCGATGGCCCCGTGGTCGAAGGACGACAGCCAGTCGAGGGCGGCGAGCAGCCCGACCACGCCGGAGATATGGCCCGTACCGGCCTCGAAGCGGTGCGGCGCGGGCGCGAACGTCGTCCGGTCGAAGGACACGGACTCGATCATGTTGCCGCCGCCCTGCCACGGCACCATGGCCGCCAGCAGCTCGGGCTTGGCGTACAGCGCCCCGATGCCCGTGGGCGCGAACAGCTTGTGGCCGGAGAAGGCGTAGAAGTCGGCGTCCATGGCCTGTACGTCGACCGGGAAATGGGCCACCGCCTGGGCGCCGTCCACCAGCACCTTGGCGCCGTACCGGTGGGCCAGCGCCGTCATCTCCGCCACCGGGGGAACGGTTCCCAGCACATTGGAGGCATGGCTGACGGCCACCAGCCGGGTACGGGAGGACAGCAGGTCGGCGTAGGCGAACTGGTCGATCTGCCCGTCCGGCAGCAGCGGTACCGGCACCACCCGGGCATGCGTCTCGGCGGCCAGCTGCTGCCACGGAACGATGTCGGAGTGGTGCTCCAGCACGGGGACGAGGATGTCGTCACCCGGACCGATGTTGGCCCGGCCCCAGGTCTCGGCGACCAGGTTGATCGCCTCGGTGGTGCCGCGGACGAAGACGATCTCCTCGGGGGACGGGGCGCCCAGGAAGTCCGCGACGGCGGCCCGGCCCGCCTCGTACAGGGCGGTGGCGTCGCGGGCCATGGTGTGGGCACCGCGGTGGATGTTGGAGTTGGCCGAACCG
Source organism: Streptomyces sp. NRRL F-5755 (assembly GCF_001279365.1). NCBI lineage: Bacteria > Bacillati > Actinomycetota > Actinomycetes > Kitasatosporales > Streptomycetaceae > Streptomyces > Streptomyces sp. NRRL F-5755. The sequence continues at coordinate 46,054 of NZ_LGCW01000173.1, forward strand.
TAGAAGGCCGCCACCGCCTCGATCACCTGGCGCGGCTTCTGCGTGGTGGCCCCGTTGTCGAGCCAGACGAGCGGCCGGCCGTTGACCAGCCGGTGCAGGATCGGGAAGTCCCGCCGCGCCATCTCGGGGGAGAAGGCGCCGCGTTGGGCCCCGGGGAGGTGGTGGGTGGGGGTGGTTGTGGGGTTGGTGGTGGGGATGGCTGTCGTGGGGTTGGTCGTGGGAGTGGTTGTGGTGGAGGTCTGGGGAGGGGTGGTCGGGACCGCGCTCATGCCCGGGACCGTCTCCATGCCCGGAGCTGTCCCCATGCTCGGGACTGCCTCCAAGCCCGGAACCGCCTCCATGCCCGGGACCGTCCCCACGCCCGGTACGGCGCTTGTATCCGTCAGCGCGCTCGTGCCCGGGACGGGGCTCATACCCGGGACCGCGCCCGCGTCCGGCATCGCACTCGTACCTGGCATCGCACTCGTATCCGGCACCGCATCCGTACCCGTAGCCGCGCTCGGGACCGGCTGCATGCCCGGCAGGCCCGCCATGGCCGCGGCCGGGACGACGGTCGCCCCCGCGCCCGGAGCCGCGCCTGTGCCGGGGGACGGTGCCGTGCTCGCGGCCGTGTCCGTACGGACGGCCGTGTTCGTGCCGGTGGCAGGGGCCGCTGCCGCATCCGCCGCGCCGGTCTTCGCCTCCTTGCCCAGGAGCGCGCTCAGCGGTGCCGCGAGCCCCGTGAACTCAGGAGTAGTCATGGTACTTGGACACCTCGACGTTCTGGAGGACGGCGAGGGCGTCCTCCACCAGGACGGCCGTGTTGAAGTACGCCGTGACCAGGTACGAGGTGATCGCCTTCTGGTCGACGCCCATGTTCCGTACGGACAGGCCCGGTTCCGCCTCGTCCGGTACGGAGGCCGGGCGCAGGCCCACCACGCCCTGCTCGGCCTCGCCCACCCGCATCAGCAGGATCTCGGTCGTGCCCGCGCCGTTGATGTTCACCTTGTCGGACGGCAGCAGCGGCACGCCGCGCCAGGTCAGCAGCGGACTGCCGAACCGGGTGTCGGTCACCGGGGGCACACCCCGGCGGGTACATTCCCGGCCGAACGCGGCGATCGCCCGCGGGTGCGCGACGAAGTACCCGGGCTGCTTCCACACCTTTGCCAGCATCTCGTCCAGGTCGTCCGGCGTCGGCGCGCCGGTGCGCGTCTGCACCCGCATGCCCGGCGCGACCTGGTTGAACAGCCCGAAGTCCGGGTGGTTGAGCATCATCGACTCCTGGCGCTCGCGCAGCGCGTGCACGGTCAGATTGCTCTGCGCCCGGGTCTGGTCGATCGGCTGGTTGTAGAGGTCGGCGACGCGGGTGTGCACGCGCAGCACGGTCTGCGCGAGGCTCATGTGGTACTCGCGCGGCGCGTCCTCGTACTCCACGTACGTACCCGGCAGGTCCGGTTCGCCGACGTGCCCGGCGGCGAGGTCGACCGGCGCCTCGGCGCCCGGCGTCGGCATCTCGCCGGCGCAGTAGGACTCCAGCGTGGTGCGCAGCGACTCGTCGCGGTCGGCCAGTTCCGCCAGCTTGGCGCGGCTGATGCACAGCGCGACGCCGGGGGTCAGCGTGCGCACCTGGTACGGCTGCGACTCGCCCTTGGCCCAGGCTTTCAGGTCGAAGAACTGGCCGTCACCGACGACCTCCAGTAACGCGTCCTCGCCGTACCGCCCGGTCACCCGCTTCTCGGCGCGGCCGCGTACGAGCACCCACAGGCGGTCGGCGTTGTCGCCCTCGGAGCACAGCGTCTGCCCGGCGTGGAAGGTGACCTCGTCGCACGTCTCGGCCAGTTCGCGCAGCTGCCCCTCGTCGGCCTGCCGCAGGAACGGCAGTTCCCGCAGGTCCTCGGGGACGATGCGGTGGCTGTCGCCCTCGGAGAAGGTGCTGATCCGGTCGTCGCCCAGGATGAAGGTACGGCGGCGGTTGACGCGGTAGACGCCGGACTCGACGTCCACCCACGGCAGGGCGCGCAGCAGGTAGCGCGGGGTGATGCCGCGCATCTGCGGCGTGGTCTTGGTGGTGGTGGCGAGCTGCCGTGCCGCATCGGGACCGAGGCTCAAACGGCCATTTGTGGTCATCACGACCTCCTCGTGAAAAGGCGCGCGGGCAGGCGGCGACCCTCGTGGCCGCCGCGGTCCGCACGGTATGGAGGGGACCGATCGTCCGAGCGGCAACTGCCGACGGCAAGACGGCGTATTTCCGCAACAGGCCGGAAAGGAGCTATCCGGCATTCGAAGGTGTTCGTGCAGAGATGAACTGTTTTTGTCACGTGTGCCGTGTGGCCAGCCCGGAATCCGTCCGCCGGGCCGAACGGCGCCGCACGAACGTCCGATCGGGGACTGCCTCGGCGCCCTACACGCGGCTAGATTCGATCCATGGCGGACACCGTGCGGGAAATCGAGCGGAAGTACGAAGCCGACGGCAGCACCGAACTGCCCGACCTGACCGGCGTCGCCGGGGTCGCGGCCCTCGCGGACCAGGGCACCGTCGTCCTGTCCGCCACCTACTACGACACCCCCGACCAGCGGCTCGCGGCCGACGGCATCACGCTGCGGCGGCGCACCGGCGGCGGCGACGCGGGCTGGCACCTCAAGCTCCCGGTGGCCCCCGGCGTACGGGACGAGGTGCGGATGCCCCTGGCCGAGCGGCTGCCGCGCAAGCTCGCCGCCCTCGTACGCTCACGGGTGCGCAGCGCGCCCCTGACGCCGGTCGCGCACCTGCGGACCCGGCGCACGCTGTGGGTGCTGGAGACCGCCGGCGGCGAACCGCTCGCGGAGGTCGCGGTGGACGACGTGGTGGCGCACCGCCTGGGCGACGGGGTGAGCCCGTACGGGACGGGCGAGGCGACATGCGCCGCGGATGTGGCGTACGAGATCCACGGCGATGCGGCTGATGTGGCCGACGCGGATGGGGCGGAAGAGGCGGAGCGGCGGCCGGCGCAGCCGGACCGGGTGACCACCGGGGTCCGCTGGCGCGAGATCGAAGTGGAGCTGGTGGCGAACGGCGACGCCGGGCTCCTGGACGCGGTGGACGAGGTCTTCGCGGCCGCGGGAATCCGCCCGGCCGGTTCGGCGTCCAAGCTGGCCCGCGCGCTGGCCGAGACGACGGACGCTGGCCGTACGACGGACGCCAAGACCATCAAGAAGACCGACGGAGCCGCCAAGAAGCCCACCAGGACCAACGCCAAGACCGCCGAACAACACCCCAAGAAGCCCAAGGCATCCGAGCAATCCAAGAAAGCCAAGCAATCCAAGAAACCCAAGACCGCACCCCCGACCCCCCGCACCGCCGGCGACGCCGTCCTCGCGTACATCCGCGAGCAGGTACGCACCCTCGTAGAGCTGGACCCCGCCGTCCGCCGCGACCTGCCCGACTCGGTGCACCAGATGCGCGTCGCCACCCGCCGCCTGCGCAGCGCCTTCCGCTCGTACAGCACGGTGCTGGACCGGTCCGTGACCGACCCGATCGGCGATGAACTCAAGTGGCTGGCAGGCGAGTTGGGCGTGGACCGGGACCGTGAGGTGCTGGCGGCGCGGCTGCGTGCCGGGCTGGCGGACCTGCCCCGCGAGCTGCGGCTCGGACCGGTGGCCGCACGGCTGCGCCTGTGGTCGCAGCGCCGCCGCCTCGGCTCGCGGCAGACCCTGCTCGCGGTCCTGGACGGCGCGCGGCACCTGACGCTGCTGGAGAGCCTGCACGCGCTTCTCGCGGACCCTCCGCTGCGCCCGGCCGCGGCCCGCCCGCCGGCGCGCCCCATGGGCAAGGCCGTGCTCAAGGACTACCGGCGGCTCGCCGGGCGCGTGGCGGACGCGCTGGCGGCACCGGCCGGGCCGGAGCGCGACGAGGCGCTGCACAGCGCCCGCAAGGCGGCCAAGCGCGTGCGGTACGCGGCGGAGGCGGCCGGGCCGGCGCTGGGCGGCCCGGCGAAGAAGTTCGCCAAGCGCATGAAGCGGGTGCAGCAGCTGCTCGGCGACCACCAGGACAGCGTGCTGGCCCGTGAGGCGCTGCGCGACCTCGCCGTACAGGCGCACGGCGCGGGCGAGGGCGGCTTCAGCTTCGGGCTGCTGTACGGACGGGAGGAAGCGGCGGCGGCCGCCCGGGAGCGCGAGCTGCCCGAGGTGTGGCGGAAGGCGTCGAGGCCGGGGCTGCGCAGGAAGCTGGGCGGGTGACGGGGGCGGGGTGACCGGTTGCGGTGTGGGCGACGCGGGCCCGGCCGCCCGCACCGTGACCCACCGCAGCCATGCCGTAACCGCCCGCCCACCACCGATGCCGCCCCCATGCGGCCCGTCAACGGCATCCCGTTCCCGAGGTACGCTGGATGGTCACCCCTGCCAGCTCATGAAAGACGCCGCGATGCCTGTCGAGACGGTCTTCCCGCGCCTGGAAGCGCTTCTCCCGCATGTCCAGAAGCCCATCCAGTACGTCGGTGGCGAGCTCAACTCCACCGTCAAAGACTGGGATGCCTGCGATGTGCGCTGGGCGCTGATGTACCCGGACGCCTACGAGGTCGGGCTGCCCAACCAGGGCGTCATGATCCTCTACGAGGTCCTCAACGAGCGTGAGGGCATCCTGGCCGAGCGCACCTACAGCGTGTGGCCGGACCTCGAAGCGCTGATGCGCGAGCACGACGTGCCGCAGTTCACCGTCGACGCCCACCGCCCGGTGAGCGCCTTCGACGTGCTCGGCGTCTCCTTCTCCACCGAGCTGGGCTACACCAACCTGCTCACCGCCCTGGACCTCTCGGGCATCCCGATCGAGGCCAAGGACCGTACGGACGAGCACCCGCTGATCCTCGCGGGCGGCCACGCGGCCTTCAACCCGGAGCCGATCGCCGACTTCCTGGACTGCGCGGTCGTCGGCGACGGCGAGCAGGCCGTCCTGGAGATCAGCGACATCATCCGCGCCTGGAAGGCCGAGGGCCGTCCGGGCGGGCGCGACGAGCTGCTGTTCCGCCTCGCGAAGACCGGCAGCGTGTACGTCCCGAAGTTCTACGACGTGGAGTACCTGCCCGACGGGCGCATCTCGCGCGTCGTGCCCAACCGCTCCGGCGTCCCGTGGCGGGTGTCCAAGCACACTGTCATGGACCTGGACGAGTGGCCCTACCCGAAGCAGCCCCTCGTCCCCCTGGCCGAGACCGTCCACGAACGGATGTCGGTCGAGATCTTCCGTGGCTGCACCCGCGGCTGCCGTTTCTGCCAGGCCGGCATGATCACGCGCCCCGTGCGGGAGCGAAGCATCACCGGCATCGGCGAGATGGTGGACAAGGGGCTGAAGGCCACGGGATTCGAGGAGGTCGGCCTGCTGTCGCTGTCCTCCGCGGACCACACCGAGATCGGCGACATCGCCAAGGGCCTCGCCGACCGGTACGAGGAAGACAAGATCGGCCTGTCGCTGCCGTCGACCCGCGTCGACGCCTTCAACGTCGATCTTGCCAATGAGCTGACGCGCAACGGCCGACGCTCGGGACTGACCTTCGCGCCCGAGGGCGGCAGCGAGCGGATGCGCAAGGTCATCAACAAGATGGTCTCCGAAGAGGACCTGATCCGCACCGTCGCCACCGCCTACGGCAACGGCTGGCGGCAGGTGAAGCTGTACTTCATGTGCGGCCTGCCCACCGAGACCGACGAGGACGTCCTCCAGATCGGCGACATGGCGGTCAACGTGATCGCCAAGGGCCGCGAGGTCGCCAAGTCCAACGACATCCGCTGCACCGTCTCCATCGGCGGCTTCGTGCCCAAGCCGCACACGCCGTTCCAGTGGGCGCCGCAGCTGTCCGCCGAGGAGACCGACGCGCGCCTGGAGAAGCTGCGCGACAAGATCCGCGGTGACAAGAAGTACGGCCGCTCCATCGGCTTCCGCTACCACGACGGCAAGCCCGGCATCGTCGAGGGCCTGCTCTCCCGCGGCGACCGCCGCGTCGGCGCCGTCATCCGCGCCGTCTACGAGGACGGCGGCCGCTTCGACGGCTGGCGCGAACACTTCTCGTACGACCGCTGGATGCTCGCCGCCGAGAAGACCCTGCCCGAGTACGGCGTGGACGTCGCCTGGTACACCACCCGCGAACGCACCTACGAGGAGGTCCTCCCCTGGGACCACCTCGATTCCGGCCTGGACAAGGACTGGCTCTGGGAGGACTGGCAGGACGCCCTCGACGAGACCGAGGTCGAGGACTGCCGGTGGACGCCTTGCTTCGATTGCGGGGTGTGTCCGCAGATGGACACGGAGATCCAGATCGGCCCGACCGGCAAGAAGCTGCTGCCGCTGACCGTCGTCAAGTAAGCGTTCCAGGTACGTGCCCCGGCCCGGCCCCGCGTGATGCGGGAGCCGGGCCGCGGCATGTACGCGACAGTGCCCATATCGGGTGCGAGGGGGAGAAAGCCGTATGGAGCCCACGGGTGGGCCGTCGCTGTCCAAAGAGCATGAACGGGACCGGGCGCCTGTACGGGAGCGGGCGCCCGCGCCCTACGAGCCGGGGGAGGGGTGTCTGACCCGGCTGGTTCGGGTGCCGGTTCGGGTTGTGGTGCTGGTGCTTGTGGTGCCGGTGCGTTTGGTGTGGGATTTGGTGGTCGCTGGTGCTCGGGGGCTTGAGCGGGGGGTTCTGCGGCCTGTTGGGCGGGGGCTTGCCTGGTTGGGGCGGGTTCTTGTTGTTGCGCCGCTGACCTGGGTGTATCGGTGGATTCTGACTCCGGTGGGGCATGGCATCGCCTGGACTGTGCGGGCCTTCGGGGTGGCGCTGGGCTGGGTGGGGAAAGCGTTCTTCTACTGGCCGTGGGTTGGGTTGTGGCGGTATGTACTGGTGCCGGTCGGTACGGCCGTCGGTGTGGCCGTGGCCTGGCTGGGGCACCACCTGGTCGTGGTGCCGGCGCTCTGGTTCTACCGCCGGGTGCTGACGCCGGTCGGGCACGCCGTCCTGTGGGTGTTCCGGAGGCTGGGCGCGGGCTTCGCCTGGCTCGGTCTTCATCTGGTCGTGCTTCCCGCCCGGTGGTGCTACCGCCGGGTGCTGACGCCGGTCGGGCACGGCATCGCCTGGGTGGTCCGCGGCATCGGCGCCGCCGTCGCCGCACTCGTACGGTGGACGGTCGTCGTGCCGGCCGTCGCGGTGTGGCGGTACGTCCTGGCCCCGGTGGGCCGGGCGGTCGGGACGGCCGTCACCGTGGTGGCGCGCGAGACCGGAGCCGCCTTTGGACACGCCTGGCGGGTGGCCGGGTACGTCTCCCGGGCCGTCGGCCGGTTCCTCGCGACACTCCTGCGGTGGGTCTTCGTCGAGCCGTTCCGGTGGGTCTACCGCGCCGTCCTCACCCCGGTCGGCCACGCCGTACGGGACGTGCTGTGGCGCCCGGTGCGCAACGCGGCACGGGCGGCGGGCCGGTCCGTACGCCGTGCGCTGGGCGCCGCGCGGGAGTCCGTACGCCGGACCCGTGCCGAGATCCGGCGGGCCGTGTTCGGGGGTTCCGGGGTGCCGGAGCGGCCGGAGCCGGGCGCCGTGCCCGAGCCCCGGCGGGAACAGTCGGTACCGGTGGCACGTACTCTAGGTAAGACGTCCGGGCGCGACGTGTCCCCGCCCACGCGGGGGCCCGGACTGGGCGACGCTGGGTAGGCGTCATCCGGGACCGTCCCCGCCCCACGCGGGGGTGACGTCCAGTAGCGCCCTCACACCAAGGAGAAGTAACACTGGGCAAGCGACAGCCCGAAGGCCCGCCGCCCGCACCGGCGGTGCAGCGCATCCGACTGCGCTACACCAAGCGCGGCCGCCTCCGGTTCACCAGCCACCGCGACTTCCAGCGCGCTTTCGAGCGGGCGCTGCGCCGCGCCGAGGTCCCCATGGCGTATTCGGCGGGCTTCACCCCGCACCCCAAGGTGTCGTACGCCAACGCCGCGCCGACCGGTACCGGCAGCGAGGCCGAGTACCTGGAGATCCAGCTCGCCGAGCGCCGTGACCCGGACATGCTCCGCACCCTGCTGGACGAGTCGCTGCCGGCGGGCCTGGACATCACCGACGCGGTCGAGGCCCGTACGTCCGGGCTCGCCGACCGGCTCCAGGCGTCGGTGTGGGAGCTGCGCCTCGACGGCGTCGCTCCCGCCGCCGCGGCGCGCGCCGTCGAGACCTTCCTCGCCGCCGAAGAAGTGCAGGTCGAACGCCGTACGAAGAACGGCATGCGGACCTTCGACGCGCGGGCCGCGGTGGCCCGCCTCGAAGCCGCGGCGCCCGAGGGCGATAGGCCGGGTGGCGATGCCTGTGCGATACTGCGGCTGGTTGTTCGGCATGCGACACCTGCCGTACGACCCGACGACGTCCTGTCCGGCCTCCGAGCTACGGCCGACCTGGCGCCGCCGGTCCCCGCTGCGGTGACCAGGCTGGCGCAGGGGCTGCTCGATGAGGAGACCGGCGCGGTGACCGACCCGCTCGCGCCCGACCGCGACGCTGCCGAGGCCGACACAACGACGGCCGCCGGCTGAGTGCCGCGAGGCGCCGGACGGTCCTGTAGCAGGGCCGCCGTCGTCGCGTCGCCGATCAACCAGGGAGCCACCCCGGTCCGGCAGACGCACTGACCAGCAGACTTTCGCCGGTCCCCGCCAGACGGGCCCGGCGAGCGAGACGACAGCTCCCGTGCGGCGCCCGCGCCCCGGAGGGCGGCACCGCGCACATCACGCGGGCCGCGTCCGGAACCAGGCGCGGCGCCCGGGAGCGTGACGGGAGAACCGCCCGCATGCTCGAACCCATTGAGCCCAACGAATCCAGCGGTCCTGCGGAACAGCATTCCGAGGGCAGCACCCCCAGCGACACGCTGCCGCCGCGCCGCCGGCGCCGCGCCGCCTCCCGGCCGGCCGGCCCGCCCACGGCGGCGAGCACGCCCGCCGAGGCCCCGGTGGTCGCGGAGAGCGGCACGGCCGCGAGCTCCGCACAGGACGACACGAGCGCCGCCTCGACGGTCGTCTCCGGCGATGACGCCAAGCCCGCCCGTACGCGCCGCCGTGCGACCCGTAAGGCCACCGCCCCCGCGGGCTCCCCGCAGGTGAGCGAGGCCGCGGAGAGCGCGCCCGAGGCCCCGGCCGCGCAGCCGGAGCAGCCCGCCGCCGAGGACGAGGCGCCGCGCGCCCGGCCCCGCCGCCGTGCCACCCGCCGCGCCTCCGCGCCGGCTGGTTCGCCCGCGGCCGAGGCCCCTGAGGCCGCCGCCGCGCCGCAGGCCGACGAGGACACCGCGCCCGCCGCCGAGGAGCAGGCCGCCGAGGCTCCGGCCGCCGCCCCCGCCGAGGAGACCAAGCCCGCCCGTACGCGCCGCCGTGCGACCCGTAAGGCCACCGCCCCGGCCGGTCCGCCGCAGGGCGCCGCCGAGCCGCAGAGCGCCGAGCCCGCGAGCACGGACGCCGTGGCGCAGGCCGAGGACGAGGAAGAGGCCGAGGAGGCCGCCGAGGCCGCCGCGCCTGCGGAGGCCCCGGCCGCCGCCCCCGTCGAGGACACCAAGCCCGCCCGTACGCGCCGCCGTGCGACCCGTAAGGCCACCGCCCCCGCGGGCTCCCCGCAGGCCGCCGACGCCGTGGAGAGCGCCCCGGCCGCCGAGCCCGCCGCGACGGAGGCCCCGGCCGCCGAGCAGGCCGCCGAGGCGCCCCGCCGCCGTTCGCGCCGCCGCGCGGAGCGCGCGTCCGAGGCCCCGGCCGCCAAGCAGGAGCGGCCCGCCGCCGAGGAGTCGCGCGCCGAGGCCGAGGCCGCGCCGGAGGAGCCCGTACGCGGCAGCCGCCGCCGTGAGCGGCGCGCGCCGACGGCCGTGTTCCAGGCGCCGGTCTTCACCGAGCCGATGTTCCAGACCCCGGAGACCGCCGCGGCCGCCGCCGCAGCCGCCGCCGAGCAGGCCGAGCCCGCCGCCGAGGAGGAGGAGCAGCCCGCGACCGGCAACCGCCGCCGTCGCCGCCGGGGCGCTGCCGCCGAGGCCGAGCAGCAGGTTGCCGAGCAGGCGCCCGTCCAGGACACCGAAGAAATCGACGAGGCCGAGGACGACTCCGACGACGAGCAGGCCGAGGCCGCGCAGGGCGACGACGAGTCGGGCGACCGCCCCTCCCGCCGTCGTCGTCGCGGTGGCCGCCGCCGTCGCCGTGGCGAGGCCGCCGACGGCACCGACGAGCAGACCGGCGAGGGCCGCCAGGCCGACGCCGGGCAGCAGGCCGCGGAGGAGGAGCCGGCCGAGCAGGCCGCGCCCGCCGCCGAGGAGGACGAGCAGTCGGGCGCCGGTTCCAGCAGCAGCCGCCGGCGCCGTCGCCGCCGCCGTCGCAGCGGTGACCTCGGTGACGGGGACGCCGCCCACCAGGGCGACGACCCGGAGCGTACGGTCGTCAAGGTCCGCGAGCCGCGCAAGAAGGACGAGCCGTCCGACGAGGTCCAGTCCATCAAGGGCTCGACGCGTCTGGAGGCCAAGAAGCAGCGCCGCCGCGAGGGCCGCGAGCAGGGCCGCCGCCGGGTGCCGATCATCACCGAGGCGGAGTTCCTGGCGCGCCGCGAGGCCGTCGAGCGCGTGATGGTCGTCCGCCAGAGCGGCGAGCGCACCCAGATCGGCGTCCTTGAGGACAACGTGCTCGTGGAGCACTTCGTCAACAAGGAGCAGTCGACGTCGTACGTCGGCAACGTCTACCTCGGCAAGGTGCAGAACGTCCTGCCGTCGATGGAGGCCGCCTTCGTCGACATCGGCAAGGGCCGCAACGCCGTGCTGTACGCGGGCGAGGTCAACTTCGAGGCGCTCGGCATGGCCAACGGGCCGCGCCGCATCGAGACCGCGCTGAAGTCCGGGCAGTCCGTGCTGGTGCAGGTCACCAAGGACCCGATCGGCCACAAGGGCGCCCGGCTGACCAGCCAGGTCTCGCTGCCCGGCCGCTACCTGGTCTATGTGCCCGAGGGCTCGATGACCGGCATCAGCCGCAAGCTGCCGGACACCGAGCGGGCGCGCCTGAAGCAGATCCTGAAGAAGATCGTTCCCGAGGACGCGGGCGTCATCGTCCGCACCGCCGCGGAGGGCGCCAGCGAGGACGAGCTGCGCCGCGACGTGGAGCGCCTCCAGGCGCAGTGGGAGGACATCCAGAAGAAGGCCAAGGCGGGCTCCACCAGCTCGCCGAGCCTGCTGTACGGCGAGCCCGACATGACCGTCCGGGTCGTCCGCGACATCTTCAACGAGGACTTCTCCAAGGTCATCGTCAGCGGTGACGAGGCGTGGCAGACCATCCACGGCTATGTCTCGCACGTCGCCCCGGACCTGGTCGACCGCCTCCAGAAGTGGACCTCGGACGTCGACGTCTTCGCGACGTACCGCATCGACGAGCAGCTGATGAAGGCGCTGGACCGCAAGGTCTGGCTGCCCTCCGGCGGCTCGCTGGTGATCGACAAGACCGAGGCCATGGTCGTCATCGACGTGAACACCGGAAAGTTCACCGGTCAGGGCGGCAACCTCGAAGAGACCGTGACCAGGAACAACCTGGAGGCGGCCGAGGAGATCGTGCGCCAGCTGCGGCTGCGCGACCTCGGCGGCATCGTCGTCATCGACTTCATCGACATGGTGCTGGAGTCCAACCGCGACCTGGTGCTGCGGCGGATGCTGGAGTGCCTGGGCCGCGACCGTACGAAGCACCAGGTCGCCGAGGTGACCTCGCTGGGCCTGGTCCAGATGACCCGCAAGCGGGTCGGCCAGGGCCTGCTGGAGTCCTTCTCCGAGCCGTGCGTGCACTGCAACGGCCGCGGTGTCATCGTCCACATGGACCAGCCGTCCTCGGCCGGTGGCGGCGGTGGCGGCAAGCGCAAGAAGAAGGGCAAGTCGGGCGGGTCCGGCCAGGACCACCAGCACCACGACCACCAGCACCAGGACGAGCAGCCCGAGGCGGAGGCCGCACGGGCCGACGAGCACCCGGAGCTGGAGCCGGTCGCGGTGACCGAGGCGGAGCTGCGGCCCGCGGTGGACGGCACCGACGAGTGGTTCGGCAGCCCGGCCGAGGCCGAGGCGGCAGCCGGTGTACGCGGCCGGGGCCGCCGTCGCGCGAGCCGCAAGGCGACCGCTCCGGCGGGCGCGCCCAAGGCGTCCGAGGCCGCCGCGATCGTGCTGGAGACCGAGCCCGCACCGGCTCCGGCCCCCGAGCCGGAGCCGGAGCCCGTCGCGGAGGCGCCCGCCGCGGAGCCCGCGCCGGCCAGGCCGCGCCGCCGGGCCACCCGTAAGGCGTCCGCTCCGGCGGGCTCGCCGAAGGTCTCCGGGACCGTCGAGGATGCCGCGCAGGCCGCCGAGGTGAGCGCCCCGGCGGCGGAGCCCGCGCCCGCGCCCGAGCCGGTCGCGGAGCCGGAGGCCGAGCCGGCTGCCGAGGCCGCCGCCGACAGTGCCGTACGTACGGACGAGGCCGTGAGCCCGGACGCGGCGGCGCCCGCCGAGGAGGCCCCTGAGGAGGCCGCCGAGGAGGCGCCCGCCAAGAAGACCGCGGCGAAGAAGACGGCTGCCAAGAAGGCCACCGCCAAGAAGACGGCGGCCAAGAAGGCGACCACGGCCAAGAAGACGGCGGCGAAGAAGACCACCACCGCCAAGAAGGCCACCGCCAAGAAGGCGGCCACCAAGAAGACCACCGCGAAGAAGACCACGACGAAGAAGGCGGCGGCCAAGAAGACCGCTGCCGCCGAGCAGGCCCCGGCCGCGTCGGTGTCGGCTTCGACGGAGGACTGAGCAGGACCGCGCCCCGGGCCGTACGCGGCCCGGGGCCGGTTTGACCCCCCGGTCGAGGTTCCGTAACCTTGACCGTCGGCGTCTGTAGTACGCCAAACCTCTGAGCACACACCTCCCGGTCCGCCGGGGGAGGCCGCTCGTCCGATCCGGATTCCACGGGATCGTCACGAACCCGTGTGAGCGGCTGGCATCAGTGGGCCCGTATCGAGTGAGAGAGAGTTCCGCGTGTACGCCATCGTGCGCACCGGCGCCCGTCAGCAGAAGGTTGCTGTTGGCGACGTCATCGAAGTTGACCGCATGTCCGACAGCAAGGCGGGCGACACCGTCGAGCTCTCGACGCTGCTCGTCGTCGACGGCGAGTCGGTCACCAGCGACCCGTGGGTGCTGGCCGGCGTGAAGGTCCAGGCCGAGGTCGTGGACCACCACAAGGGCGACAAGATCCGCATCCAGAAGTACAAGAACAAGACCGGTTACAAGAAGCGGATCGGCCACCGCCAGCTGCACACCGCGCTGAAGATCACCGGCATCGACGCTCCGGCGAAGTAAGGGACTGAGGAGACATGGCACACAAGAAGGGCGCATCGTCCACTCGGAACGGTCGCGATTCCAATGCTCAGCGGCTCGGCGTGAAGCGCTTCGGCGGTCAGGCCGTCCTCGCCGGTGAGATCCTGGTCCGCCAGCGCGGCACCCACTTCCACCCGGGCACCGGCGTCGGCCGCGGCGGCGACGACACCCTGTTCGCCCTGGCCTCCGGTGCGGTGCAGTTCGGCACCCACCGTGGCCGCAAGGTCGTGAACATCGTCCCGATCGCCGAGTGACCCACCACTTCGGCATCGGGCGATAGCTCAGCAGCACCACTCCGAGGGCGGACCGCCTTACCCCGCAGCAGCGCGGGAAGGCCGGTCCGCCCTTGGCGTGTTAGTACAGAGACATTCCCGTCGTACCTGGAGGCACGCACCATGACCACCTTCGTGGACCGCGTCGAGCTGCACGTCGCCGCGGGTAACGGAGGCCACGGCGTGGCCTCCGTGATGCGCGAGAAGTTCAAGCCGCTCGGCGGCCCCGACGGCGGCAACGGCGGCCGCGGCGGCGACGTGATCCTGGTCGTCGACCAGGACGTCACCACGCTCCTCGACTACCACCACCACCCGCACCGCAAGGCCACCAACGGCCAGCCGGGCGCCGGCGACCACCGCGCCGGCAAGAACGGCCAGGACCTGGTCCTGCCGGTCCCGGACGGCACCGTCGTCCTCGACCGGAAGGGCAATGTGCTCGCCGACATGGTCGGCCAGGGCACCACCTTCATCGCGGCCCAGGGCGGGCGCGGCGGCCTCGGCAACGCGGCCCTGGCCTCCGCCCGCCGCAAGGCCCCCGGCTTCGCGCTGCTCGGCGAGCCCGGCGACGCCCGCGACATCGTGCTGGAGCTCAAGACCGTCGCGGACGTCGCGCTGGTCGGCTACCCGAGCGCCGGCAAGTCCTCGCTGATCTCGGTGCTCTCGGCCGCCAAGCCGAAGATCGCCGACTACCCGTTCACCACCCTGGTGCCCAACCTCGGCGTGGTCACGGCCGGCTCCACCGTGTACACCATCGCGGACGTGCCGGGCCTGATCCCCGGCGCCAGCCAGGGCAAGGGCCTGGGCCTGGAGTTCCTGCGGCACGTCGAGCGCTGCGAGGTGCTGGTGCACGTACTGGACACCGCCACCCTGGAGTCCGACCGCGACCCGGTCTCCGACCTGGACGTCATCGAGGCGGAGCTGGCGCAGTACGGCGGCCTGGACAACCGGCCGCGGGTGGTCGTCCTCAACAAGATCGACATCCCGGACGGGCAGGACCTCGCCGACATGATCCGCCCCGACCTGGAGGAGCGCGGCTACCGCGTCTTCGAGGTCTCGGCCGTCGCGCGCACCGGCCTCAAGGAGCTGTCGTACGCGCTGGCCGACATCGTGGCCAAGGCCCGCGCCGCCAAGCCCGTACAGGAAGCCACCCGTATCGTCATCCGCCCGAAGGCCGTGGACGACACGGGCTTCACGGTCACGCCGGAGGGCGAGGGCTTCTTCCGTGTACGGGGCGAGAAGCCGGAGCGCTGGGTCCGCCAGACCGACTTCAACAACGACGAGGCCGTCGGCTACCTCGCCGACCGCCTCAACCGCCTCGGCGTCGAGGACGAGCTGCGCAAGGTCGGCGCGCACGCCGGCGACGGCATCGCGATCGGCCCCGAGGACAACGCGGTCGTCTTCGACTGGGAGCCGATGATGGCGGCGGGCGCCGAGATGCTCGGCCGCCGCGGCGAGGACCACCGCATGGAGGCGCCCCGCCCGGCCGTGCAGCGCCGCCGCGACCGCGAGGCGGCGCGGGACGAGGCCGAGCAGGAGTACGAGGGCTTCCGGCCCTTCTGACGGACGCAACGCGCGCACGGGAAGGCCCCGGGCCGGACTCCTGGGGCCTTCCCGCGGTGGTACGAAGGCGTCCGTACGGAAACCTCCCGTACGCGACGGGGGACAGGCGAGCATGAGCAGGCAGGGGTAGCAGTGGCAGGCGCAAGGCAGGACGTGACGGACGCCCGCAGGATCGTGGTCAAGGTCGGCTCGTCCTCGCTGACCACGGCGAGCGGCGGCCTGGACGCGGACCGGGTGGACGCGCTGGTGGACGTGCTGGCCAAGCACCAGGACAAGGAGATCGTGCTGGTCTCCTCCGGCGCCATCGCGGCCGGCCTCGCGCCCCTCGGCCTGGACCGGCGGCCCCGCGACCTGGCCCGGCAGCAGGCCGCCGCCAGCGTCGGCCAGGGCCTGCTGGTCGCCCGCTACACCGCCTCCTTCGCGCGCTACGGACGCCGCGTCGGCCAGATCCTGCTCACCTCCGACGACACCAGCCGCCGCGCCCACTACCGCAACGCCTTCCGCACCCTGGACCAGCTGCTGGCGATGGGCGCCGTCCCGATCGTCAACGAGAACGACACCGTCGCCACCGACGAGATCCGCTTCGGCGACAACGACCGGCTGGCCGCCCTGGTCGCCCACCTCGTACGCGCCGACCTGCTCGTCCTGCTCTCGGACGTGGACGGGCTCTACGACGGCGACCCGGCCACCCCCGGCACCTCCCGGATAGCCGAGGTACGCGGCCCGGCCGACCTGGAGGGCATCTCGATCGGCAGCGCGGGCCGGGCCGGCGTCGGCACCGGCGGCATGGTGACCAAGGTCGAGGCGGCCCGGATCGCCGCGGCTGCCGGCATCCCGGTCGTGCTGACCTCCGCCGTACACGCCGCCGACGCGCTGGCCGGCGGCCCCACCGGCACCCACTTCCTGCGCACCGGCCGCCGCTCCGCCGACCGGCTGCTGTGGCTGGCGCACGCCTCCACCCCGCGCGGCGCGCTGGTGCTGGACGACGGGGCCGTGACGGCCGTCGTCGAGCGGCACTCCTCGCTGCTGCCGGCCGGCATCGCCTCGGTGGAGGGGGAGTTCAGCGCCGGCGACCCGGTCGAACTGCGCGACACCACCGGCCGCGCCGTCGCCCGCGGCCTGGTCAGCTTCGACGCCCGGGAGATCCCCCGGCTGATCGGCCGTTCCACCCGCGACCTCGCCCGCGAACTCGGGCCCGCCTACGAACGCGAGGTCGTGCACCGCGACGATCTGGTCGTACTGGACCACTGACGCCCGTCACGGGGAGCGCGGACACCGGCCGGGAACGGTCCAAAGACCAGCCTTTCCACGGAGACCTTCTCGAAAATGCCCCCGCGACGGGCCGCGGGCTGGTCAACTTTGTTGCGGGGACGCGTCAGGGGAGCGCCGTCCCGCGCGCGAGCGCGCGCTACGTCACAGCAGTGCCGGACCACTGCCGGGGAACCGCCCGCGGCCGGGGCCCGGAGCAGCGCCACCCGCGGTGCCCGGGCCGTCCCGGCGCGGTGGCGCGACCCGCGGCGGCCGGCACCGGCGAAGAGGACCGCATCGATCGGCTCCGCCCGGACGAGCGGAGCGCTACGCACAACAGGAGGCCGCCGGTGAGACGAGGGCGCCCAGGGGCGCTGCCCCGAGGGACGGCGGAACGGGCACTGACCAGCGTCCAGGCCGGCGGGCCGGCGGACGACGACCGCGCCGGGCCGGGCCCGGCGGCGCACGGCGGGCCGGCGGGCGAGCGGCGCGAGGCGTCCCGGCTGTGGCACGTCACCCTCAGCGTCTCGGGGGCCGAGGCCCCCGTACAGGAGGTCCGCCGCGCGCTCGAACAGCTCGCGCACGACCATCCCTTCCTGCTGACCAGCCGCTACGCCGGCGACCACGCCGAGATCCGCTACTGGGAAGAGGCCCGCGACCTGCACGACGCGGCCGCGGTCGCGCTGCGGCTGTGGGGCGAGCACCGCTCCTCGGCCGGGCTGCCACCGTGGGAGATCGTGGGCCTGGAGGTCATCGACCGGGAGACGTACCACCAGCGGGTCGCGGAGGGCTACGGACCGCCGCCTGCTGCTCGGATGGGGGTGCATCCGTACTGACGGGGGGCTCGGTGGGCGGGGCGAGTGCTGGTGGGTGGGCTGTGGTGGGCACGGTGGGCTGTGGCGTCTTGCCGGACGGGTTGTGGCGGCCGGGTGGGCTGTGGCGTCTGGCGGGCGGGCTGCGAGGGGCCTGGTGGCCGGACCTTGAGGGGCCCGGCGCGGTCGTACCGCGGCGTCCCGCCGGACGGATCGGGGACTGTGACGGGTGCGGTGGGCCGACCGCGATGGGTGCGGCGGGCCGGCCACGAAGGGTCCGGTGGACGGACCGGCCGGAGCGGTCGTCCCCGGCGGACTGCGGCACATCCGCGACGGGCCTGGTGGCCGGACCGTGACGGGCCCGGCGCGGACGTACTGCGGCGTCCCGCCGGACGGATC
This sequence comes from Streptomyces sp. NRRL F-5755, assembly GCF_001279365.1. Taxonomy (NCBI): domain Bacteria; kingdom Bacillati; phylum Actinomycetota; class Actinomycetes; order Kitasatosporales; family Streptomycetaceae; genus Streptomyces; species Streptomyces sp. NRRL F-5755. Next base: position 63,614 of record NZ_LGCW01000173.1, read on the forward strand.
GCGGACTGCGCCGGGTGCGGCGGGCCGACCGCGACGGGCGTGGCGGACAAACCGGCCGGAGCGGTGGTCCCCGGCGGACTGCGGCACATCCGCGACGGGCCTGGTGGCCGGACCCTGACGGGCCCGGCGCGGTCGTACCGCGGCGTCCTGCCGGACGGATCGCGGACTGCGCCGGGCGTGGCGGACCGACCACTACGGGCCCGGCGGACCGACCACGAAGGGCCCGGCGGACGAACCGGCCGGACCGGCCGCCCCCGGCGGACCGCGGCGTCTCGCTCACTGGAACGCGGCGGGTCCCGGTCCGCCGCCCGGCTACGCTTTCCGTCATGACCAGCGAATCAGCGCACTCCTCACCCGTCATCGAGACCGCACGGCGCGCCAAGGAAGCGGCGGCCGTCCTGGCGCCGCAGCCGCGCACCGCGCGCGACGGCGCGCTGCTCGCCATCGCCGACGCCCTGGTGGCCCGTGCGGAGGAGATCGTCGCCGCCAACGCCGGTGACGTCGCCAAGGCGCGGGCCGCGGGCACCGGCGAGTCGCTCGTGGACCGGCTCACCCTGACCCCGGAGCGGGTCACCGCGATGGCCGCCGACGTCCGGGACGTGGTGGCGCTGCCCGACCCGGTGGGTGAGGTGGTGCGCGGCTCCACGCTGCCCAACGGCCTGGACCTGCGGCAGGTCCGCGTCCCGCTGGGCGTCGTCGGGATCATCTACGAGGCCCGCCCGAACGTGACCGTGGACGCCGCCGCGCTGTGCCTGAAGTCGGGCAACGCGGTGCTGCTGCGCGGCTCGTCCTCCGCGTACGCCACGAACAGCGTCCTCGTCGAGGTGCTGCGGGACGCGGTGGCGGGCGTCGGGCTGCCCGCCGACGCCGTACAGCTGGTGCCGGGCGAGAGCCGGGAGTCGGTGCGCGAGCTGATGCGGGCGCGCGGCCTGGTCGACGTGCTGATCCCGCGCGGCGGCGCCTCGCTGATCCGTACGGTCGTGGAGGAGTCCACCGTCCCGGTGATCGAGACCGGCACCGGAAACTGCCATGTCTACGTGGACGAGCACGCCGACATCGACATGGCCCTGGACATCCTGATCAACTCCAAGGCGCAGCGGCCGAGCGTGTGCAATGCCGCCGAAACGGTTCTGGTGCACGCCGGTATCGCCGAGACGTTCCTGCCGCGGGCCCTGGAGGCGCTGACCCAGGCCGGGGTGGTCGTGCACGGCGACACCGCCTGGCAGCAGGCCGGGCCCGGCCTGGTCGCGCCCGCCACGGACGAGGACTGGGCGGCCGAGTACCTCTCGTACGACATCGCCGCGGCCGTCGTGCAGGACCTGGACGCCGCGGTGGCGCACATCCGCCGCTGGTCCTCCGGGCACACCGAGGCGATCGTGACCACCTCGCAGGCGGCGGCCCGCCGCTTCACCCAGCTCGTGGACGCAACGACCGTCGCGGTGAACGCGTCCACCCGTTTCACCGACGGCAGCCAGTTCGGCTTCGGCGCCGAGATCGGCATCTCGACGCAGAAGCTGCACGCCCGCGGCCCGATGGGCCTGCCGGAGCTGACCTCGACGAAGTACGTGGTCACGGGGGACGGCCACACGCGCTGACCGGCCGGGCGGGGAGCGCGCCGCACCCCGGCGGTACGGGCGTGCGGCACACCGGGCCGCGGCCGAATTCCCGTATCTCCCCGCCCACGACCGGCCGCCCGGGGCTAGTCTGGACGGGTGCCGGACGACGTGGGGGGCAAGCCGTTCCCGGACGGCGAGGAGCCCGACGAGCACAGCCATCCGAGCCACGGGGCAGCGGACGAGGAATTCGCCTCCGTGGTCCTCGACGAGGACTTCGTGCGGTCCGCGCGCTTCCACGAACCCACCGCGGTGGAGCGGATGCTGGCCGCCGCCCGGGCCCGCGCGGAGGCCGACGCGGCCCGTTCCCGCCCGGGGTTCGGCACCGATCCGGACGCCGACGACCCGGACGGCCGGCCCCGCGGCTTCGGCCGCCGCCCCGGCCGCGGCTCCGCCGGCGCCCACGCGACCGCCGACCCGGACGCGTACGGCCCCTATGGCCCGTACGGCCCGTACGGCGGCGCCCTGCGCCCGTACCGCTCCAGCGTCCGCTGGCACCGCCCGGTGGCCTGGGTACTCGCCGTGATCATGGGAATCGGGCTGGTCGCGCTGGCCTTCTCCGCGGTCTACCGGGGCGCCTCCGGGGGGCGCACCCAGAATCCGGCACCACCGCCCGCGACCAGCGGCGTGGACGGCCCGCCGACCGTCCGCCCCAGCGTCCTGCCCTCGGCGTCCGCCTCGGCCGCCTCGGAGGCGCCGCCCGTACCGGCCACGCCCCGCGCCCGCTGACCGCGCCCGGCGTGCCGGGCGGTCGCGACCGCGCCCCGGCGCGCCGCAAGTGGGTGGCGCGGCTCCGTAACGGCCCGCCGAACTTGTCCCGTACCAGGGCGTTTACCGACGGCCCCGCAGACCTACTCTTGGGGTATGGCCGGTGCTGGTGACCCTCCCGAAGGGACCCCCGAGGGCGCCGCGGGAGGCGGAGAGGACGAATACCGATCCGTCGTCTTCGACGAATCGTTTGTACGGGCTGCACGCCTTCAGGAGTACTCCGCGAGGGAACGCATGGGGGACCACGCACGGGCCGTACGCACCCGGCACGCCTGGGCCCGGCTCGGTGGCGCCCGGCAGGCCGTCATCCTCGCCCTGCTGATCGTCCTCGCCTTCGGCACCGCGATCTACATGGGCATCCGGCATCCGTACCGGCCGCCCGAGCCGATGGCGGCCGAGCCGCTGCGGTCCACGGTCGTGCCGCTGGCGCCGGCCGGCGCCGTGCCGGGCGGCACGGCGGCGGACCTCTTCGCGCGCAGCCCGGCCGCGCAGTACCGCGTCGGCGCGGCGGGCGTGAACCTGCCCGCCGTCGGCCGCACCGAGCACTTCTCCGACGGCCAGGTCGTCTCCGCCCTGTCCATCGTCAAGGACTACCTCGTGCGCTCCTCGATCGACCCGGCCACCCTGACGGGCGGGTCCGTACGGCCGGTGGGACTGCTGCTCAAACCCAGCCAGCTCGACCAGTTCGACCGGAGCCTCGCGCATCCGGCCGACGACGGGCGGCACGCGGCCACCGGCTGGCTGACCCGCTTCGACCCGGCCCGGGTGGAGCTGGCCGATCCGAACGTACGGGTGAGCGGCACGCTTTCGGCCACCGAGGTCGGTGCGGACGCGCTGGAGGTCAGCGCCGACTTCACCTTCGCCTACGCGGTACGCCCGGCCGCCGCGAAGGGCGCGGCGGGCCAACGGAGCGCCGCCGCCTCACTGTTCACCGTCCGCCGCGACCTGCGCTTCCGCATCGGGCGCGACGACCTGAACGACCACCGCCTGGAGGTGCTGCAGAGCAACCTCCAGGCCGGGCCGATGTCCTGCTCCGCCGGCGCGGCGAGCGAACTGCGCCCGCTGCTCGCCGGGCAGCGCGCCGCGGACACCGGGCCCGAGGGCACCGATCCGTACGCCCGTGGCCGGACGAACACGGGCCTGTGCGGGAAGCTGGCGCCCGGCGCCCAGCCGGGCCCGGCCCCCGCGGACGGTTAGCGCCCGGCCGGGCCCTCGCCTTCCCGGCCGTCAGCGCCCGCTCGGGCCCTCCGGGCCGCCGGCGTCCGGGCCGTCCGTACCGCCGGTGCCGTTGGCGCCGCCCGGGCCGCCGGGCCGGGAGCCGCCGCGGAAGACCGTGTCCCGCAGCTTGCCGCCCAGGTCGCCGGCGCCGCCGGCTATGTCGCGCACCAGGCCCATCAGCGGGTCCTTGCTCGTACGCACCGACTCGGCGTAGTGCGCGGCGGACTCGCGGAAGGAGTCGGAGACCGAGGTGTCCTTGTCCTCCTCCTTGCGCGGGTAGTGGCCGTCCATGATGCGCTGGTAGTCGCGGCTGGCGGACCACTTCTTCAGCTCGGCGGCGCGCACGGTGGTGAAGGGGTGGCTGCGCGGGAGCATGTTCAGCACCTTCAGGACGGAGTCGCGCAGGTCGCCGCCGGCTTCGTACTCATCGGCCTGCTGGAGGAACGCGTCCACGTTCATCTCGTGCAGGTGGTTGCCGCCGGCCAGCTTCATCAGACCGCGCATGGACGCCTGCAGGTCCTGCCCGACCAGCAGTCCCGCCCGGTCCGCCGACAGCTCCGACTTGCGGAACCACTCGCGCAGCGCCGTCACGATCGCCATCACCGCGACGTTGCCCAGCGGAATCCAGGCGATCTTCAGCGCGAGGCTGGTCAGGAACAGCAGGACGGTGCGGTAGACCGCGTGGCCGGACAGCGCGTGGCCGACCTCGTGGCCGATGACCGCGCGCATCTCCTCCTCGTCGAGCAGCTCGACCAGGCCGGTGGTCAGGACGATGATGGGCTCGTCCAGGCCGATGCACATGGCGTTCGGCTGGGGGTCCTGGGTCACGTACATCGGCGGGACCTTCTCCAGGTCCAGGATGTAACACGCGTCCCGCAGCATGTCGTTGAGGTGCGCGAACTGCTGGTCGCCGACCCGCACCGAGTCCGACAGGAACATCAGCCGCAGGCTGCGCTCCGGCAACAGGCCGCTGAGCGTCTTGAAGACGGTGTCGAACCCGCTCAGCTTGCGCAGGGCCACGAGCGCGGAGCGGTCCGCCGGGTGCTCGTAGGCGCGGGACGAGATCCCGGGGAACCGCCTGCGGTCCCGGCTCGGTACGCGCTCGCTGCCGCCTGGGCTCTCCGTCATTGGGGCCTCCCCCTGTTCGACTGCGTGTGATTCAGACTAGAGGACGCCACTGACAGCGGTTTGGATGCCCAGGCGTACGCTGGCGAGCGCACCAGGGGCGCGCAGATGCCCACATGCCCGTACAAAGGGAGCGCTTGACTCATGCCGAACACGAGCGTGCTGCTCGCCGCCGCGGCGGAGACCTCGAAGAACGACGGGCCGGGCTGGGTCCTGCGCACCGTCCTGATCGTCGGCATTCTCGGCGCGGTGTTCCTCGCGTGGGTCCTGCTGCGCAATTACGGGAAGGACGACAGGGACGGCAACGGCGACGACCGCCGCTGACCGGACCGTCCCGTCCCTCCGCCCGTTCGTCCGTTCGCCCGCCGGGGCGGGCACCGCGCACACCCGCGCGCACGGGCGTGCGAGCGCCCTCCCGGCGGAGTCGGCGTGAGCCGCGGGCGGGCTCACGCATACGATGTGGCGGAAGTCTCTGTCCGAACCCATCCTGGATTGGCCTAGCCGACGATGAGCCTGCACACCACCGCACAGCACCTGGTCACCCTCGCCGAAGGCGGTCAGGAGGGGGGCGGCCACGAAAGCCTCAGCCCGTTCGTCACGGGTGGCGGCGCCCTGATTGCCCTGCTTCTCCTGCTGTGGATCACCACCCGCTTCAACCGGGACCGCTGAGGGCGGCACCCGGCACCGCGCAGCGCCCAGTAGGGTCTGCACGCATGGGAGAGCAGACAGGGCCCGTGAAGCGGCGGCTCGGAGTGATGGGCGGAACGTTCGACCCGATCCATCACGGACACCTGGTCGCCGCCAGCGAGGTGGCCAGCCAGTTCCACCTCGACGAGGTCATCTTCGTGCCGACGGGGCAGCCGTGGCAGAAGAGCCACAAGACGGTGTCCCCGGCCGAGGACCGGTATCTGATGACGGTCATCGCGACCGCGTCCAACCCGCAGTTCTCCGTCAGCCGCATCGACATCGATCGCGGCGGCAAGACCTACACCATCGACACGCTGCGCGAGCTGCACCAGCAGCACCGTGACGCGGACCTCTTCTTCATCACCGGCGCCGACGCGCTCGGCCAGATCCTGACCTGGCACGACGCGCCGGAGCTGTTCTCGCTCGCCCACTTCATCGGGGTGACCAGGCCCGGGCACATACTCGCCGACCCCGGGCTGCCCGAAGGGGCGGTGTCCCTGGTCGAGGTGCCGGCCCTGGCCATCTCCTCGACCGACTGCCGGGCGCGCGTCGCCCAGGGGGATCCGGTCTGGTACCTGGTTCCGGACGGTGTCGTGCGCTACATCGACAAGCGCGAGCTGTACCGCGAGGACCCGGCCGGCCACGACGGCCGTTGACATCCGCTGACGACGGCCGCCGACGACGACCGCCGACGGGGCTCACGGAAAGGGGCACCGGTGAACGACCGACAGGACCCGTACGTGCCGCAGGACCCGTATGCCCACCAGGAGCAGCAGGGACAGCAAGCGCCGCAGCAAAGCCGGCCGTACGCTTACGACGCCTACGGGCGGCCGCTCTACCAGGAGGCGCCGCAGCAGGTCGCGTACGACCAGTACGGGCAGCCGGTGGGCTACGACCCGTATGGCGGCCAGGCTCCGTACGACCCTTATGGCCAGCAGCACGGCGGGCAGCCGGGCGCCGGGCCGCAGATCCCTGGGCAGCAGGGGTCGGGACAGCAGGGGTACGGCTACGACCCGTACGGCCACCAGCAGGCGCCCCAGGAGCAGTACGGCCAGCAGTACGACCCGTACGGCAACCCCCAGCAGGTCCATCAGCAACAGCAGCAGATGCCGCACCAGCAGCAACAGCAGCAGGGGTGGATTCCGCAGCAGTCGGCGCAGCCGTCGTACGAGCAGGTCTCCTACCAGGAGCCGGAGCAGCAGCCGTACGGACAGCCCGCCCAGCAGCCTGCTCAGCAGCCCGTCCAGTCGCACGCCCAGTCGCCCGCCCAGGAGACCGGTGACCGGGCGCCGCGCGGCCGGACGGCGGACACCGCGGACCGGGCGGCGTCCCAGGGCCCCGACGGTGCCCCGGACTACCGCACCGAGCAGTTCTCCTTCATCGAGGAGCCGGCCGAGGACTCGGAAGACGTCATCGACTGGCTCAAGTTCACCGAGAGCCGCACCGAGCGGCGCGAGGAGGCCAAGCGGCGCGGGCGCAGCCGCAAGGTCATGCTGATAGTGCTGCTGGTCCTGCTGCTCGTCGGCGGCGTCGGCTACCTGTGGTGGGCGGGCAAACTGCCCGGCCTCTCGGGTGCCGGGGCGGGCAAGGAGGGCGGGGCCGCCGGACAGAAGCGCGACGTGCTCGTCGTGCACCTGAAGGACCCGAAGGGCAACAGCAGCACCGCGCTCCTGGTGGACAACGAGGGCGCCCACAAGGGCACCACCGTCCTGCTGCCCAACAACCTCGCGGTCTCCACCGAGGACGGCGGGTCCACCACCCTGGCCAAGTCCGTCAAGGACCAGGGCATCGACCCCACCAGGGAGGCCCTGAACACCTTGTTCGGTGCCGACATCAAGGCCAGCTGGCGGCTGGACACCCCGTACCTGGAGAACCTGGTCGAGACGACCGGCGGCATCACGGTGGACACCGACGCCACCGTGCCCGGGGCCAAGAAGGGCGACAATCCGCTGGTCAAGCAGGGCAAGGCGCAGGAGCTGAACGGCCAGGCGGCCGTCGCGTACGCCACCTACCAGGCGCCCGGCGAGCCGCAGACCAAGCAGCTGGAGCGCTTCGGACAGGTGATGCAGGCCACCCTGAAGAAGGTCTCCAGCGACGCGGACGGCGCGACGGCCACCGTGAAGTCGCTCCTCCAGGTCCTGGACCCGCCGCTCACCGAGGCGGAGCTGGGCAGCTCGCTCGCCCAGCGGGCCGAGCTGGCGAAGTCCGGCGCCTACGGGACCACTCTGCTGCCGGTGCAGCCGGACGGGACGCTCGGCAAGCAGGCGGCGGACGGCGTGGTCAAGGAGGTGCTCGGCGGCACCCTCAAGAAGACCGACCCCAGCGCCACCGCCCGGATCAGCGTCCAGAACGCCACCGGCAAGAAGGAGGCGACCGACAAGGCGCGGATCGCCCTGGTCAACGGCGGCTACTCGTTCGTCGACGGCGGTACGGCGGCGGCGAAGCCCGCCTCCGAGGTGACGTACGCGGACGCCGCCCAGAAGGCGAAGGCCGAGGAGGCCGCCAAGACGCTGGGCCTGCCGGCCGGCGCGGTCAAGCAGGGCAAGGCCGCCCCGAACGCGGACGTGACGATCGTCCTGGGGCAGGACTACAAGGGCTGAGGGCCGGGCGGGGCGCGGTACGGACGACGGGTCCGGCCGCCCCGGCCCGGCCGGGCCCCGTATACGGGCGGCGTCTCGGCAGCGGGCCCCCGCCCGTAAAGTCCGGCGGGAGTGTCGGCGGTCCGTGAGACCCTTGGTGGGTACCTGACCACCGATCCCGAAAGCTGGATTGTGACCGCCACCGACCGCTCCATCGAGCTCATCCAGGCCGCCGCGCAGGCGGCCGCCGACAAGCTCGCGCACGACATCATCGCCTACGACGTCAGCGACGTGCTCTCGATCACCGATGCGTTCCTGCTGGCCTCGGCCCCCAACGACCGCCAGGTCAAGTCGATCGTCGACGAGATCGAGGAGCGGCTGAACAAGGACCTGGGCGCCAAGCCGGTGCGCCGCGAGGGCGACCGCGAGGCCCGCTGGGTGCTGCTCGACTACGTGGACGTCGTCATCCACGTCCAGCACAGCGAGGAGCGCGTCTTCTACGCCCTTGAGCGGCTCTGGAAGGACTGCCCCGAGCTGGACCTGCCCGAGGAGGCCAAGGCCACCCGCGGCAAGGCCGCAGCGCACGCCGAGGCCACCGCGGCCGAGCAGGACGGAGAGCTGAGCTGAACGGCACCAAGGGCGGCCGGGGCCGCCGCATAGTCCTGTGGCGCCACGGCCAGACGGCGTGGAACCTGGAGCGCCGCTTCCAGGGCACCACCGACATCGAGCTGACCGAGGAGGGCCTGGCGCAGGCGCGCCGCGCCGCCCGGCTTCTCGCGGCCCTCGAACCGGACGCGATCATCGCCTCCGACCTGCGCCGCGCCACCGCCACGGCCGGTGAGCTGGCGGCCGTCACCGGCCTGGAGATCACGTACGACGAAGCGCTGCGCGAGACGTACGCGGGCGCCTGGCAGGGCCTGACCCACGAGGAGATCGTGGAGCGGTACGGCGAGCAGTACGCCGCGTGGAAGCGCGGCGAGCCCGTGCGGCGCGGCGGCGGCGAGCTGGAGACCGAGGTGGCCGACCGCGCGGCCCCCGTCGTGGAGCGCAACGCGGACAAGCTGCCGGACGGCGGCACCCTGGTCGTGGTCAGCCACGGCGGCACGATCCGTACGACCATCGGGCGGCTGCTGGGGCTGGAGTCCCGCCACTGGGAGGGGCTGGGCGGCCTGTCGAACTGCTGCTGGTCCGTGCTCGGCGAGGGCGCACGCGGCTGGCGCCTGCTGGAGCACAACGCCGGCACGCTGCCGGAGCCGGTGCTCGGCGACGACACCTGAGCGGGCCTCCCGCGGGCCGCGGCGAGGCCCCGCGGACCGCCCCGCCGGCGGCCCGGAGGGACCGGATTTCACATCTGGGCAGGTCGCAGGCTAAAGTTCTTCTTGTTCGCGGCGCCGCCAGGGAAAACCCCGGAGGAGCGGAACAAGACCCGGGGCTATAGCTCAGTTGGTAGAGCGCCTGCATGGCATGCAGGAGGTCAGGAGTTCAATTCTCCTTAGCTCCACACCTCGGATGATCCCGTCTCCCGCTCAGGGAGGCGGGATCATTGCGTATCCAGATGCCCGGCAGCGGCGGTGTGCTGATCGAAGCCGCCACGGCAGCGGGACTGACCCGGTCGGCGGTCCGTGGCAGAATTCGGACGGCGCCGGCAGGGGAGGAGAGGACGCGATGCCCACGAGCATCATGGAGGAGGTCGAGGACCCGTACGCCGCGCCCGCGGCCCGGGGATCCGGCCCGCTGCCGGAGACCGCGCCCCGCCCCAGCCATGACGCCCGGCCCGCCGGCGCCGTGTGCGGCACGGCCGGCGCCGTCCTCCAGTGCCCCTCCTGCGGCTCGCCCCACGTGGCCCAGGTGCTGGGCGACAACGGCGGCATCTCGTTCGTGTGTACGGCCTGCGGCCACAGCTGGAGCTGACGGATGGGCGCTCACAGCAGGAAATGCGACTGGTGCGGCAGCGGAACGCCGATCGTGCGGGACATGGAGCCGGTCAACGCCGACTACCAGTACTGGTGCGAGGAGTGCGCGCGGGCGCTCGTCATAAAGGGCGACCCCATCGAGACGTACCGCGAACTCGACGGGGAGCCGATCTACGGGCGGCTGCTGGACGAGCACTGCACGCTGAAGCGTTTCTATTCGTTCGCCACGGCCTAGGCGCGGGGCTCGGGCGGGCGGGGCGGATCTCGGGCGGGGACGTTCCGTAGGCGGGCGGGCGCGGCCCGGTGGTGCGGCAGGCGCGCGAAATCTTCCCCCGATTTCTTCGGGAGGGCGGAACTCCGCACGAACGCGGGCGCGTTGACGGGGCGAAAGCTGCCGCCGGAGACGGCCGGCGGCACGGGGGAAGCACTACGGGGGTCGCGTCATGAGCGACATGACCATCAATCCTGTCCGGGAAGCACCGGCGCATCCGCCCCGCGACGCGCACAAGCGGGCGGCCGTGGCCGGGCTGACACCCTTCATCGACGCGCTGCGTGTCCCGCCCGTCCTGCGGCCGGGCCGCAAGGAGGCGCTGCGCGGCATCGACATCGACCAGACCACCACCTGGGTGCGGCTGCACTCCGAGCTGCCGCCGACGAAGGTGTGGGCGTACGACGGCCACTATCCGGGCCCGACGATCGAGGTGCGCCGCGGCCGGCGGCTGCGCGTCAACTGGAACAACCGCCTCACCGGCACCCATCCGGTGACGGCCTTCGAGGCGAAGCAGGCCGTCGGCGCGCCGCCGCCGACCGACGAGCCGGGCCGCCGCGGGGACGGCACGTTGCTGGACGGCGTCGCCGCCCTCCCGCCCTGGACGGTCACGCATGTGCACGGCGCGGTGACCGGCGGCGGCAACGACGGCTGGTCGGAGAACGCCGTCCTGCCCGGCGACACCCAGCGCGCGGAGTATCCCAACGACCACCGCGCGACGGCCTGGTGGTACCACGACCACGCCATGGACATCACGCGGTGGAACGTCTTCGCGGGCCTGACGGGCATGTACCTGATCCGCGACGACGAGGAGGACATGCTCCATCTGCCCTCCGGGCGGCGGGAGATACCGCTCGTCATCCAGGACCGCAACCTCGACACGGACGCCGAGGGCCGCCTGACGGGTCGTCTGCTCCACAAGACCCTGATCGGGCGACTGGACAAGGAGGGCAAGAACGTCACCCAGCCCTTCGTCGGCCCGTACACCCTCGTCAACGGCATCATCTGGCCGTACGCCGACGTCGAGGCGTGCTGGTACCGCTTCCGGGTGCTGAACGCGGCGAACAGCCGCACCTTCCGGCTCCGGCTGGTGGACGACGCCACCGGTGTGCCGGTGACGGGCGCGATGTGGCAGATCGGCTCCGACGGCGGGCTGCTGCCGCGCCCGGTCCCGGGGGACGAGGAACTGCCCGTCGCGCCCGCCGAGCGGCTGGACGTGCTGGTCGACTTCGGCCGGCTGCGCGGCCGTACGCTCCGGCTCGTCAACGCGGACCCCAGGGTGGCGTATCCGGACGTGATGCAGTTCCGGGTGGGCGCGGCGCGGGTGCCCGACCCGTTCGTGCTGCCACAGGTGATCTCACCGTCGTTCGAGCGGCTCACCCACGGCTCGGTGCCCGCCCACGAGCACCGGCTCATCGCCCTCACCCCGCCCGGCGCGGTCGGCAACTACCACCCCGAAATGTGGGAGATGCGGGAGGTCCCCGAGACGGAGGTGCGGATCCCCTCCGAGGGCGTCATCCAGATCCGCGGCACGAGCGGCACGGTCCGCACCTACCGCCGTACGGCCCGGATGTTCGACGACGCGCTCGGCCACCTGGTCCGCTACGGCGACTGGGAGCAGTGGAGCTTCCTGAACCTGGGCGGCATCAGCCACCCGATGCACCTCCACCTCGTCGACTTCCAGGTGCTGGCCCGGCACCGCTACCCAGCCGACCCGAACACCCCGTACGACCGTGATCTCGGCGGCACCCGCGCCCCGCTCGACTACGGCGGCCCGGAGCCGATATCCCCCGGTGACCAGGGCTGGAAGGACGTCATACAGGTCCCGCCGGGCGAGATGGTGAAGGTGATCGGCCGCTTCCAGGGCGCCACCGGCCGGTTCATGTACCACTGCCACATCCTGGAGCACGAGGACACGGGGATGATGCGCCCGTTCGTCGTCATGCCGCGCGAGGTGCTGAAGTTCCATCACCACCTGCCGGGCGGGCACGGCCACGACGGCCACTGAGAGGGCCGGGAACCCTACGGAGTCGTACGGTCCCGTCGCAGCAGTACGGCGGTCAGAGCCAGGAAGGCCAGTCCGGCGATCGGGTAGATGCCGGACAGCAGCATCTGGCCGCCGTTCTGGTGGAGTTCCTCGTGGTGGTGGTAGCGGTGCGGCACGAACCAGAGGGCGTACGAGCAGAAGAGGAGGCCCATCGCGAGCGTCCCCGCCCACCACCGCTTGCCGCTGCGGCTGCCGAAGCCGCCGCGGGCCATCGCCTCCGAGCCGAGCAGGATCAGCATCGGCACGCCCCACACCCAGTGGTGCGACCAGGAGATCGGGCTGACCAGCAGGGCGGTCACCGCGCAGGCGACGGCCGCCCAGGCCCGGCGGCCGCGCAGCAGCGCGCCGGCGGCGAGGGCCAGCCCGAGGACGGCGACGATCACCGCTGCCGCCGGCCACCACAGGCCCGGGTCATGGGTGTGCAGCAGCCGGGCCAGCGCGCCGCGCAGCGACTGGTTGGCGGTGATCTCGACCTCGCCGACCCGGTCGGCGGCGAAGATGATCTCCGTCCAGAAGCGCCGGGAGTCGTGCGGCAGCACGAGCGCGGACAGCAGCGCGGTGCCCAGGAAGGTGAGGCAGGCCACGGCGGTCTGCCGCAGCCAGGGGTTCCACGCGCCCCGCGGACCCGCGCCTGCGCGCAGGCGCTGCCAGCCCCGTACGAGACCGGCCAGCGCGAGGAAGACGGCGAACAGGGCCGGGGTGAGCTTGATGCCCGCCGCCAGGCCGATGCCGACACCGGCCCACCGGTTGGTGTCCTTGCGGGTCAGGTCCCACAGGACCAGCACGGCGAGCAGCAGGTTGATCTGCCCGTAGCGCAGCGTCGTCCACACCGGCTCGCACCAGACCAGCAGCGCGGCCACGGCGAGCGCAGCGGCGAGCGGGGGTATGCGCCGGGGACGGCCGGCGAGCCGGAGGCCGAGGTGCACGACCGCCACCAGCAGCAGGAGGTTGCCGAGGGTGGCGAGGGTGCGCATCTCCGGCACGCCGACCAGCGTCAGCGGCGTGAACAGCAGCGCCGCGAAGGGCGGGTAGGTGTTGGGCAGGTTCGCGGACGTCGCGACCATGTCGTAGAGGTCCTCGCCGTTGCGGGCGGTCCAGCCCTCGGCGCGGTAGACCATCAGGTCGATCATCGTCACGTGCGCCAGCCGCTGCACGATCCAGAAGGCGGCGAAGGAGACCGCGCAGCCCACGGCCGCCATCAGCAGCGGACGGCGGCGGACGAAGTCCCTCAGCGGGGTACGGCCGCCGGGTGCGGCGGACCGTTCCAGCTCCAGCGCGGACACGGCGTACAGCTCCCCAGGACGAATCGGGCACGGCCCGCCGACAGTACATCGAGCCGCCCCGAGGGGACCGCGGACAATCGATTTGGCAGAAGGCGGGGAGGTCCGTGTAATGTAGGCGATGCCGCAGCGGGGAGCCGGAAGGAAAACCGCGGCGGACCAAGCAAGGGGCTATAGCTCAGTTGGTAGAGCGCCTGCATGGCATGCAGGAGGTCAGGAGTTCAATTCTCCTTAGCTCCACAGCAGGACGACGGTGAGTCAGCTCACGGAGTCCACGAGATCCCGCCCGGTCGATGCGACCGGGCGGGATCTTTCGTTTCCCGGTGCTTCCGCGGTCCGCGGGGTCAGTGGCCGTCCGGGGTCGGCCGGTGGTGGACGTACTCCACGACCGTGCCGTCCGGGTGCCGGGCGTTGAACGCGGCCCCGGTCGGTACCTCCTGGAGCGGGAAGATGATCTCCGCCCCTTCGGCGACGAGCTTTTCGTGGTACGGGCGTACGTCGTCCACCAGCAGCGTGCCGACGGTGGAGCGGAAGGGGCGCAGGTCCTCCTCGCCGCCTTCGATGAGCAGGAAGGCGCCGACCGTCGCCAGCCGGAGGTTCTTGGCGGGGAAGGAGAACCGGGCGTCCGCCTCGCGGTCCTGCAGGCGCTCGTAGAACGCGATGCTCGCGTCCAGCCCGCCCGGCTCCACGAATACGCGGATGAGGACACGCGGTTCGGCGAGACCGGAGGAGTCGGTGCGCTTGCGCCACACGGCGGCGGGGGTGTGGTGTCCGTCCAGGTGATCAGCTTGGCATGGGCATGCGCCGGGCGAGGGGCGTTTCCGGAACGCCTCGGCCCGCCGCCGGACGGCCCGGTGACGCCCGGCCGCTCAGGGCTTCTCCAGGCGCAGGGCGAGGGCGGGGCAGCGGCGGACGGCGCGCTGGGCGTGGGGGTGGAGGCGGGGCGGGAGGGGGGGGTCCGTGATCAGGGGGGAGCCGTCCGGGGCCCGGGGGACGGGTTCGGGGAGCAGCCGCGCGCCCAAGCCGGGGCCCCCGCACAGCGTCCAATCCCCCGCC
>NZ_LGCW01000174.1:0-804 GCF_001279365.1 Streptomyces sp. NRRL F-5755
GGCGCATTGGATCAGCTTGTCCTCGTCGGCATGCGGCCAGTTGAAGCCGAGCATGTCCAGGACCCACTCCAGCGGATCCGGCAGCATGAGAGACAAGACAGAACTCCCCCGTGAAAGTACTCAAACGTGCTCAAACAACGGCATGCGACTGCGCACAGCCGCATGCGATTCAGTGCGCCTGCATTGCATGAGCCTGCACTTGGAAAGGCAGGTGCAATGCCCGGAACATCAACCCGAGGGCCTACGGGCCGGCTGGGCCGGCCGAATCGGTGCGGAATCTGCCCGTGTTATCCATGACATCCCCCGTCGTCGTGCTTGTCGGTGCTCAATGAGTTCTGCTCGTCAAAGTTTAGGGGAGCGTACTGACAGCCCACCAAGGGCTGTGGAACCCCACGGCTTCGGCGTCTGCGCAAAGGACGGAGAGGCAGCGGCGGTGCAAGTCGAATCGAATTCCCTGGGGCGGGGCGTATCAGGGCGTATTCGGACGTTCCTGTAGCCGGCGGTAGAGCTCCACGGCGGGCTCCGGCGGGAAGTTGGGAAGGAACGTCACTTCGCCGTCGGCCTTGGAGATGACGATGTTGCTGCCGCCGGGGGCCGGGGGCAGGGCAGTCGGGTCCTCGCGGGGCGGGTAGCCGGCGTAAACGAGGTAGCCGATGTCGAATTCATGGACCATGAGCGAGGCGGGGCCGCCGGGCGAACCGACCTCGGGGAAGTGCATACGGCCGATTTCCAGGGCGTGGTCGGCATCGGTCGGCACGACGACGGGCGGGACGGAGACGCCGGGCGGGGGGAAAGGCGGGGGGC
>NZ_LGCW01000175.1:0-793 GCF_001279365.1 Streptomyces sp. NRRL F-5755
TCCGGGGGGTGAGGGGGAGGGGTGGGGGCGGGGGTGGGGGAGGCCCCCAAGGCCCCCGAAGAGTGCGCCCGAGCCCCGCCCCACCCGGCTTGCCGCCGACTTACGCGGCAGCCCCCTACGCCGATGAGGTGCGTGCCGTGCTGCTCGCCCACAAGGAGCGGGGTGCGCTGCGGCTGGCCGCCCCGCTGGGGCTGGCGTTGGCGGGGGCGGTGCGTGAGCTGTGGGCGTGGGGCGGGCCGCTGCATCCGTACGGCGATAGTCGCCCGCACAGCGAGAGGATTCCGTACGAGGGGAGGATGCCGTACGGCGAGCAGTCCCCGTACGGCGAGCAGTTCCCGTACGGCAAGCCCCCGCACGGCGAGAAGCCCGCGTACGGCAGGAGCACACAGCCGACCGGGGCCGCGGAAGCGAAGGCGGGCCGCTCGTGCTACCCCGGTGGTACGCCGTACCGTCCGCGGGCCGCGCATCCTACGACCGGACGCTGGATTCCGCCGCCCGGTGACGTAACGGGCACTGATCACGCCGAGTGCCCACCCCCATCCAGTACGGCGCCGCAGCCTCCCGATCTCCGATCAAGCCTGGACGCGGAAACCGGCCACACGGGCTTGCCCCAAGATCCATGCTCCACGGCCGACCCGCAGATCTCCACCTCCAGCGGAGCGCCGGGCATCACCGCTGGTAGCGGCCCTCCGGCCAGCCAAGCCGAAGCATCGGCCCCCAAAGCCGACCGCCCCCTGAACCTCACCAGGTCCCAGCCCCACACGCCCCTCAGCCACCCCCGCCCCTCCAGCAC
>NZ_LGCW01000176.1:0-789 GCF_001279365.1 Streptomyces sp. NRRL F-5755
CCGTACGACACCCCGCGCACCACCCCCTCCCCGCCGCGCCACCGTGCGCCCCGCATATCAGGCGAGGCGATCATCGCCGCGTCGCCCTTCGTACCGGTCCCCCTTTCGGGTTGAGCTCGTCCACCTCGGCAGGCACACCACCCGGCCCCGGCCAGGCTGTGGTGTGCCCGTAGTCGTGCACCCGAAGGACCCGCCCCATGAACACCCCGCCCCTCGCCGGCGGAGCCGCAGGCCCCGATGCCCTGCGCCCGCTCCTCGGCACCGTCCTCGACGCACTGCGCGACGGTGCGGAAGCCCGGGGCGGGCCGCTGCCCGCGGGCGGTCCCGGCCGCGTCGCCGCGCGGCTGCGGGAGGCCGCAGGCCCGGTCCTCCCCGAGACCGGCAGCGGGGCCCATGAAGCACTGCGCACCCTGGTGTACGGCATGGCCGAAGGCGCCGCCGACCCCGCCGACCCGCACTGCGCCGCCCACCTGCACTGCCCGCCGCTGGCCCTCGCCGCCGCGGCCGACCTGGCCGCCGCCGCCCTGAACCCGTCGATGGACTCCTGGGACCAGGCCCCCGCCGCCTCCGCCCTCGAAGCCCGCACGGCCCGCGAACTGGCCGCCCTCGTCTACCCGTACAGAGCCCCCAGCTGTACGTACGACACCGACGCACCCCCGAACGAGCCCGCCCGGCCACCTCGGACCGACACCCCCACCGGCCCCGCCCGCCCGAGCGAAACCGCTCCGCCTGAGGACCCCGCCCGCCCGCAGGGCAACGACCGCCCGGACGCCCTCGTCACCACCGGCG
>NZ_LGCW01000177.1:0-730 GCF_001279365.1 Streptomyces sp. NRRL F-5755
CCGGTGCAGGTCCGAACCGGCCACCCGCTGCGCGGTCCGGGTGATCCGGCCCAGCGGCGACAGGACGCGGCCGGCCATCGCGTACCCGAAGGCGAACGCCACGACGGTCAGACCCAGCAGCGCCAGCAGGGAGCGGTTCAGGAAGGTTTGCAGGACCGCTGTGCGCTGATTACGGAGGCACTTGTCGATCGCCGCATTGATGTCGTCGACCGTGCCGACCGACGGCAGATCGCGGCAATTGGCTTTCCCGAGGGTGATGTCGGTGCCGAAAACCTGGATTTGCAGGGTGCCTTCTTTGAGGGTGTTGGCCGCGAACAGGTAGATGATCGCGAGGAGCACCACGCCGGCCATCAGGAACATGCCGCCGTACAGCAAGGTGAGCCGAATCCGGATGGTCGGCCGGAACCACCGCAACGGGACCCGGACCGGGTTGGTGTCGAGCGTGGGGCCGGGCTTCGCGTGTGCGGTCGCGGGCAGGGGTGGTTCGGAAGAGACAGCCATGGCGGTCAGCCTCGGTGGCCCGGCGAAGCGGGTATAGCGGCCGGTGCCGAGGCGGTGGGAATACGCACTGCTGGTCCTTCCTCGGGTGCCGCGATGTCCGCGGCACGACAGGTGTGGAGTTTCGCCCATCCTGCATGGAGACGTCGTAAGTCGGGGGTAAGGGATGGGGGGCCGGGGTGTGGGCGAGGGGTTCCCGTGAGAGGGGAGGAAGCGTGGAGGAGAGAGTGGG
>NZ_LGCW01000178.1:0-631 GCF_001279365.1 Streptomyces sp. NRRL F-5755
GAAGATGGCTGAGGGCGAGGGCGATAGGTCGGAGGGGGAGGAAGGGGCGTTTGGGGGGAGTGGGGCTGGTGTCCGTGTAGGTGCGGGCACTGGTCTTGGTGCTGGCGCTTCGAAGGCTGGCCGAGTAGGCGGTACGGGTGCGGTGGCGGCCGATGGGGCCGGTGCCGACGCGACGGCTGACGGGAAGGTGTCGCCCGCGCTCCTTGGTACCGAGGGCGGTTACCTCGGTACCAAGGATGGTTGCGGCGGCGAGGTAGGTCAGCCCGGCAGCGAGGGCGATTGTGGCTCCGAGGGCGGTGGCCCCGGCGTGGAGCCTGGCTCCGGCTTCGAGGGTGGTCGTCCCGGCGTGGAGCCTGGTTCCGGTTCCGAGGGTGGTCGTCCCGGCGTGGAGCCCGGCTCCGGTTCCGAGGGTGGTCGTCCCGGCATGGAGCCTGGTTCCGGCTCCGAGGGCGGTGGCCCCGGCGTGGAGCCTGGCTCCGGCTTCGCGGGTGGTCGTCCCGACGTGGAGCCCGGTTCCGGCACCGAGGGCGGTCGCCCCGGCATGGAGCCTGGCCCCGGTTCCGAAGAAGGTCGCCCCGACACCGAGCTCGGCCCCGGCCCCGGCCCCGAGGGCGATCGCCCCGCCCCCGAC
>NZ_LGCW01000179.1:0-615 GCF_001279365.1 Streptomyces sp. NRRL F-5755
TGCACTCCGCTGCGCTCCGTCTCGGCTCTTCGATCCGTCTTCGGAAGCCGAGCCGATCGCAAGGCGGAGGGTCTTCCCGGTACTGGGTGTACCGGGAAGAACCCGACAACGCGGCGAGCGTGCGTGCTGGGGGCACCTCCCAGCGGTAGCTGGGGGAGTCGCGCGGCAGGCGGGAATTTGACGACAGGGCCTAGTCGGGCAACGGCGCAGTCGGGCGGCTGGGCAGCCGGGCTGCCGCGACCGGGCGCGGAGGCGTCCCGGCCCGGCGCCCGGCCCGCTCATACGCGCACTCCTCCCGCCTACGCGGACTCCCCCGGCCCCTTCTCTTCGCTCTTGTCGTGCCACCGGGGATCGGTCTCCCAGTCAAGATTGCGCTCCTGGGCGGTCTGCATCGCGTGGGCCGCCTCCTCGCGCGTCGCGTACGGGCCGAAGCGGTCGGCGGCGCGGCACTGGGGGCCCTCTTCGACCGTTCCGTGCTTGAGGCAGTAGAACCACTCGCCGGGCCTGCCGGCCGTCCGCCTCTTGAACAGCGCCATCGTGGCCTCCTGTGTGCGACTCCTGTGCCGCCATCCTGCCCGATGGGCCGCGGATACACTCGCTGGCATGTCTGGCCAG
>NZ_LGCW01000180.1:0-545 GCF_001279365.1 Streptomyces sp. NRRL F-5755
CGGGGTGGCCGGGGCGGTTCGCACGGGTGGGCCGGGGGCCGGGCGAGCCGCGGCCGTCATCAATTCCTCACACAATGCGAGACACGGCGTCATGAGCGCCGCGCACCATGGTCGGGCCCCTTCCCCGCCGTACGCTTTCGACCAGCGTCCGCCCGGCCCGCTTCGGAGACCCCCGCCCCATGACCCGTGTGCTGCTGATCGAGGACGACCCCGCCGTACGCAAGGGCGTCCACCTCGCGCTCCGCCGCCGCGGCCACGAGGTCGAGGCGGCCGCCAGCGGCGAGACCGGCCTCCTCGCGCTGGACCGCTTCCGGCCCGAGCTGGTGCTGCTGGACCTGATGCTGCCCGGCATGAGCGGCCTGGAGGTGTGCCGCCGCATCCGCGAGACGCAGCAGATCCCGATCATCATCCTGTCCGCGCGCGGCGACGACATCGACATGGTCGTGGGACTGGAGGCCGGCGCGGACGACTATGTGGTCAAGCCCGCCAGCGGCGAAGTACTCCAGGCGCGCATGCGGGCGGTGCTGCGGCGGGTGGTGGGGGAG
>NZ_LGCW01000181.1:0-528 GCF_001279365.1 Streptomyces sp. NRRL F-5755
GCCGACGCCGACGGCGGTCAGTGCCGTACGGACCCAGCCCTCGCGGCCGCTGCCGACCGCGAAGCGCATGCCCATGACGAGATCGCGGAACCAGACGGCGAGGCCGGCCGGCGCCTTGCTTGGTCGGGTGCCGTGGCCAGTGGCGGGAGAGCCGTGGTCGAGGGGGGTCATACGGTGCCTGCCATTTCCCGGGCCTGGCCGTCGCGGACGACGACCTCGCGGTCGGAGTAGGCGGCGACCCGCGCTTCGTGGGTGACCAGGACGACGGCCGCGTTGGTGTCCCGCGCGGCCTCCGTCAGCAGCGTCATCACCCGTTCGCCGTTGAGGGAGTCCAGGGCGCCGGTGGGTTCGTCGGCGAAGATCACGCGGGGGCGGGCGGCGAGCGCGCGGGCCACCGCGACGCGCTGGCCCTGGCCGCCGGAGACCTCGCCGGGCCGCTTGGCCCGCACCTCGCCGACCTCCAGCCGCTCCAGCCACTCCAGCGAGCGCTCCTCGGCCTCCTTGCGCCTGGCACCGCCCAGGCGCAGC
>NZ_LGCW01000182.1:0-503 GCF_001279365.1 Streptomyces sp. NRRL F-5755
TGGGTCTTGGCGTCCACCGTGCTGACCTGGGAACGGCCGATCTGGAAGTTGACCTTCTTGTTCTGGACGCCCTTGACGCCGGGCGCGGCCTCGACGCCGTCCAGCTTCATGTCCACGCTGACCTTGGAATTCGGCTTCCAGTAGTCCTTGGGGCGGAAGTCCAGGCGCTGGTCGCCGAACCAGTGGCCGACGATCTCCTGGTTGCTGCTGGACGCCACCTTGATCGCGGACTGGACGTCCTTCTTGTTCTTCACCGGCTTGTCGAAGTTGACCGACACCGGCATGCCGACACCGACGGTCGAGCCGTCCTCCGGGGTGTAGTTCCCTATGAAGCTGTTCTTCGGGGAGACCGTGGTGAAGGTCGAGTGCTCCACCGCCTTGCGGCCCTCGGAGTCGGCGGCATGGGCGGTGATCGTGTACTTGGTCGAGCGCTCCAGCTGCTTCTTCGGCTTCCAGGAGCTGCCGTCGGCGGCGAGGGTGCCCTCGACGGGCTTCTTGTTCTC
>NZ_LGCW01000183.1:0-502 GCF_001279365.1 Streptomyces sp. NRRL F-5755
TAGCCGCCGTACCGCCGGGGCCGCCGCAGGGCGGTACGGCCCGCCGCGGACGCCGGACTGCGGGACGCCGGAGCGCGGCACCCGCAGTCACCCGGGCCGGCACCCCGTCCCGCGCCACCCCACCGCCCCGCACACCGCGCACCGGCCGCCCCGCGCCCCCGCCAACGCTCCCGGTCCCGCACCGCGCCGCCCCGCACCCCTCCGTACGCCCCTCCGCACCCCGTGAGCCCGGCTCTCTCCCACCTCCACCCCCACCGGCCCCACTCACCGCCGAGAGCACATGCCGATGCCCGCCCGCACCGCCCCGCCCGGTTCCGCTTTGCGCCATCGCGGTGGGCAACGGGCCGATTGGGCCGCGTTCCGGACGGGGACACAAGGGCTTGGCGGGGACGGTGCGGCGGGCGGGGGGCACCAAGGGGGGGGGCAAAACCCAAAGGCCCCCCAACCCCCCTTCCCCCCCCCCCATCAGGGTTCCTCCCGGGGGGAGGTACCCTTTCCCCCC
>NZ_LGCW01000184.1:0-77519 GCF_001279365.1 Streptomyces sp. NRRL F-5755
CAGCAACCCCCGCGCCGCCTCCCCCGCCTCGCCCGGAGTCCATCGGCCCCCCTTGTCGGCGGTGGGGCCGGGACGCCAGCCCTCCATGACCGTGATCCGGCCGCCTTCGGCGGCGAAGACGCGGCCGGTGACGCCTTCGGAGGCGGCGGAGCCGAGCCAGACGACGAGCGGGGAGACGTTCTCGGGGGCCATGGCGTCGAAGGTGCCGTCCGTCGGCGCGGCCATGGTCTCGGCGAAGGTGTGCTCGGTCATCCGGGTGCGGGCGGCCGGGGCGATGGCGTTGACCTGGACTCCGTACCGGCCCAGTTCGGCGGCGGCCACCAGGGTGAGGCCGAGAACGCCGGCCTTGGCGGCGGAGTAGTTCGCCTGGCCGACGCTGCCCGCTAGGCCCGCGCCGGAGCTGGTGTTGACCACGCGCGCCCGCGGTGTGCGGCCCGCCTTGGCCTCCGCGCGCCAGTGCGCGGCCGCGTGCCGGAGCGGCAGGAAGTGGCCCTTGAGGTGGACGCGCAGGACGGCGTCCCACTCGTCCTCGGTCAGGTTCACCAGCATCCGGTCGCGGACGAAGCCCGCGTTGTTGACCAGGGTGTCCAGGCGCCCGTACGTGCCGAGCGCGGTGGCGACGAGCGAGGCGGCGCCCGCGGGCGTGGCGATGTCCCCGCCGTGGGCGACCGCTTCGCCGCCCGCCGCGCGGATCTCCGCGGCGACCGATTCGGCGGGTCCGCCGGCCTCCGCCGCCGCGCTGCCGTCCGGCCGTACGCCCAAGTCGTTGACGACGACCCGCGCGCCCTCGGCCGCGAACGCCAGGGCGTGGGCGCGCCCGAGGCCCCGGCCCGCCCCGGTGACGACGACCACGCGCCCGGCGCACAGCCCCGCCCCGGCCGCTTCGTCCCGCACGTTCTCAGTCATCTGCGTCCTCCTGGTCGGTGGTTGCGGGCGTACGGGACGTGGGCGGCGGCCCGCTCGGAGTACCGGCGGCGCCCAGGAACGCCGGCCGTTCGCCCCCGCCGTGGACGGCGAGGCTGGCGCCGGTCACGTACCCGCACCGGTCCCCCGCCAGGAAGGCGCAGACCTCGCCGATCTCGTCGGGCGTCGCGAGCCGGCCGAGCGGGACGGTGCGGCCGACGGCAGCGACGCCCGCCGCGTCGCCGTAGTGCAGGTGGGAGCGTTCGGTGTGCACCATGCCGACGACGAGCGTGTTGACGCGGATGTGCGGTGCCCATTCGACGGCCAGGGTGCGGGCGAGGTTTTCCAGGCCCGCCTTGGCGGCTCCGTAGGCGGCGGTGCCGGGCGAGGGGCGGGTGCCGCTGACACTGCCGATCATGATGATGGAGCCGCCGGCCGGCTGGTCCGCCATGACGGCGCGGGCGGCGAGGGATGCGGTGAGCGGCGCGACGAGGTTCAACTCGATGATTCGGGCGGCCTGCTGCGGTGTGGAGTCGGCGAGGAGCCGGTACGGGGTGCCGCCCGCGTTGTTGACGAGGATGTCGAGACTGCCGTACCGGTCCCGTACGCGGGCGAAGCAGGCGGTGACCGCATCCGAGTCACGTACGTCCACCGGTTCGAAGGCGGCGGCGCGCCCGTCCGCCCCCTCGACCGGCCGTTGCGGCGGGCGGCGCGCGGCGGCGACGACCGTGGCGCCCGCCGCGAGCAGGGCCCTGGCAATGCCGGCGCCGACGCCCCGCGTGCCGCCCGTGACGACCGCGACGCGCCCCGACAGGTCGATGCCGATCGCCAAAAGGCCACCTCCGCCCTCCCGTTGCGGGCGCCGCGCTGCTACCTTCTCAGACACCCGGCACCTAACAAACGTTTGGTGGAAAGGTAGCTGATCCGCCCATGGGTGTCTCCACCGCCGTCACACTGTCCCGTCCCGGGAACGGCATCGCGCTCGTCACCGTCGACCGGCCGCCGGTCAACGCCCTGCCCGTACAGGGGTGGTTCGACCTCGCCGACGCGGTACGGGCGGCCGGCCGCGACCCCGGCACCCACTGCGTGGTACTCGCCGCCGCCGGGCGCGGGTTCAACGCCGGGGTGGACATCAAGGAGTTGCAGCGGACGCCGGGGCACGGCGCGCTGCTCGGCGTCAACCGCGGGTGCCACGCGGCGTTCGGGGCCGTGTACGACTGCGAGGTGCCGGTCGTCGCCGCCGTGCAGGGCCACTGCCTGGGCGGCGGGATCGGGCTGGTCGGCAACGCGGACGCGATCGTGGCGAGCGAGGACGCGACGTTCGGCCTGCCGGAACTGGACCGTGGCGCGCTCGGCGCGGCCACCCATCTCGCCCGGCTCGTCCCGCCGCACCTGATGCGCACCCTCTACTACACCTCGCGCACCGTGACCGCCGCCGAACTCCACCGGCACGGCTCGGTGTGGGAGGTGGTGCCGCGCGACGCGCTGCTGGCGGCGGCGCTGCGGCTGGCCGGGGAGATCGCCGCCAAGGACGGGTACCTGCTGCGGCTGGCCAAGGCCGCCATCAACGGCATCGACCCCGTCGATGTGCACCGCAGCTACCGCTTCGAGCAGGGCTTCACCTTCGAGGCCAGTCTCAGCGGAGTGGCGGACCGGCACCGGGACGCGTTCGGGAGCGGGACGCCGCGCCCGGCGGACCAGTCCGGCGCGGAAGCCGTCAACCCGCCCTCGAAGGAGCCGAGTTGATGGACAAAGTCATGACCGCCGACGACGTGGTGGCCCGGCTGGCGAGCGGGATGACGGTCGGCATCGGCGGCTGGGGCTCGCGGCGGAAGCCGATGGCGCTCGTACGGGCCCTGCTGCGGTCCCCGCTGACGGACCTCACCGTCGTCTCCTGCGGCGGCCCTGACGTGGGCCTGCTGGCCGCTGCCGGGAAGATCCGCCGGCTGGTCATGCCCTTCGTCACCCTGGACTCGATCCCGCTGGAGCCGCATTTCCGCGCGGCCCGCGAGCGCGGCGCCTTCGCGCTGACCGAGCTGGACGAGGCGATGTTCATGTGGGGGCTGACGGCGGCCGGACAGCGGCTGCCCTTCCTGCCGGTACGGGCCGGGCCGGGGTCCGACGTGCTGCGGGTCAACCCCCACATCCGTACGGTGACCTCGCCGTACGCGGACGGCGAGGAGCTTGCGGCCGTCCCCGCGCTACGGCTGGATGCGGCGCTGGTGCACCTCAACCGGGCGGATGCGCGCGGCAACGGGCAGTACCTGGGGCCCGATCCGTATTTCGACGACCTCTTCTGCGAGGCGGCGGACGCGGCGTACGTCTCGTGCGAGCGGATCGTGGACGGCGCGGAGCTGAACCGGGCGGGCGGCCCGCAGACGCTGCTGGTCAGCCGGATGTTCGTCAGCGGTGTCGTCGAGGCGCCGCACGGCGCGCACTTCACCTCGTGCGCGCCGGACTACGGGCGGGACGAGGCGTTCCAGCGGTCGTACGTACGGGCGGCGGCGGACCCGGACGCCTGGGCCGGGTTCGTCGAGCGCTTCCTGTCGGGCGACGAGGACGACTACCGGTCCGCGGTCGCCGCCTTCACCGAGGAGACCGCCGAAGAGACCGCCGGGGAGCGCTCATGACAGCCGGGTCCGGACCCAGGACCGCCACCCGCGCCGAGTGCTGTGTGGTGGCCTGCGCCGAAGTCTGGCGCGGCGCGGGCGAAGTGCTCGCCTCCCCCATGGGCACCGTGCCCGCCCTCGGCGCCCGGCTCGCGAAACGCACCTTCGCCCCCGAGCTCCTGCTGACGGACGGCGAGGCGCTGCTCGTCGGCGACGCGCCGGAGGCAGGGAACGGAGCGCCGGTGGCGGAGGGCTGGCTCCCCTACCGCCGCCATCTGGCGCTGGTCGCCACGGGCCGCCGGCACGTCATGATGGGCGCGAGCCAGATCGACCGGTACGGCAACCAGAACATCTCCTGCATCGGGGACTGGGCGCGCCCGTCCCGGCAGCTGCTCGGGGTGCGCGGCGCGCCCGTCAACACGCTCAACCACCCGACCAGTTACTGGGTGCCCCGGCACTCGCCCCGGACCTTCGTCGAGCGGGTCGACATGGTGTGCGGCGTCGGGTACGACCGGGCCGCGGCGGCCGGGCCGTCCGCCACCCGCTTCCACGATGTCCGGGAGGTCGTCAGCGACCTCGGTGTCTTCGACTTCGACACGCCGGACCGCACGATGCGCATCCGGTCGCTGCACCCCGGCGTACGAGTGGAGGACGTACGGGAGGCGACCGGGTTCGTGCTGCGCGTGCCGGACGGCGGGGTGCCCGGAACCAGGGCGCCGGACGCCGCCGAGCTGCGGCTGATCCGCGAGGTGCTCGATCCGGGCGGGCTGCGCGACCGGGAGGTGCCGCCGTGCGGGCCCTGACCACCGCGCTCACCGAGCTGACCGGCGTCCGGTACCCGATCGTGCAGACCGGCATGGGCTGGGTCGCCGGGCCGCGCCTGGTCTCCGCCACCGCCGAGGCCGGGGCGCTCGGCATCCTGGCCTCCGCCACCATGTCCACGGAGCGGCTGCGGGCCGCGGTCCGCGAGGTGGCGGCCCGTACGGACCGGCCGTTCGGCGTCAATCTGCGGGCGGACGCCGGGGACGCCGCGGAGCGGGTGCGGATCATCATCGAGGAGGGCGTACGGGTGGCCTCGTTCGCGCTGGCGCCCTCGCGGGAGCTGATCGCCCGGCTGAAGGACGCGGGCGTGGTCGTCCTCCCGACGGTGGGGGCGCGGCGGCACGCGGAGAAGGTCGCCGCGTGGGGCGCGGACGCGGTGGTCGTCCAGGGGGCCGAGGGCGGCGGGCACACCGGCGAGGTGGCCACCACCGTCCTGCTGCCGCAGGTCGTGGACGCGGTGGACATCCCGGTCGTGGCGGCCGGGGGCTTCCACGACGGGCGCGGGCTGGTGGCCGCGCTGGCCTTCGGCGCGGCGGGCGTGGCCATGGGCACGCGGTTCCTGCTCACCTCCGACAGCACCGTCCCGGCCGCGGTCAAGGCGCGCTACCTGGCCGCCTCGGTGCGGGACGTGACGGTGACGCGCAAGGTGGACGGGCTGCCGCACCGGATGCTGCGGACGGACCTGGTCGCCGCCCTCGAACGGTCCGGGCGTCCGGCGGCCCTGCTGCGGGCCGTGCGGCACGCGGCGGCGTTCCGGAAGCAGGCGGGCACGGGCTGGGCCCGTATGGTGCGCGACGGGCTGGCCATGAAGCGCGGCGCCGAGCTGACCTGGGGGCAGGTGCTGCTGGCCGCGAACACGCCGATGATGCTGCGGGCCGGGCTGGTGGAGGGCCGTACCGACGCCGGGGTGCTGGCGTCCGGTCAGGTGGCGGGGCTCATCGACGACCTGCCGTCGTGCGCGGAACTGGTCGAGCGTGTGATGGCCGAGGCGGCGGCGACGCTGGACCGGCTGGGGGCGGGCCGCCCGGCCTGAGGGGCGGGCCGCCCGGCCCGAGCAGGCCGCCGCCGGGACCCGTACCGTACGCGCCGACACGCCGCCACCGTCTCGAACACATGCCCCGAATATCGAACGGGACTCCGGCGGACTACGGTGGGGACGACCAGAAAGGTTGCCCGTGGTGCCGCCGCGGGCGGAGGTTTCCGTCGGGGGAGATCACATGCGCAAGTTCCTCGCCACGGCCGTCGCGGTGACGGCGCTCAGCACGACGCTCGGCCTGGCCACGGCGTCCCAGGCCGCCGCGGCCCCGCGGGCGCCGCAGTGCGCCAAGGTGATGAAGTACTTCACCAAGGACCACCAGCGGCTCGTCCGCCTGAAGAACCTCTGCAGGCAGCGCCCGGCCTGCTACACGATCGTCGTACCGGCCCGGCCGACCGTGAACGGCCGCCTCGCCAAGGGGCAGACGAAGGACGTCCGGTACGGCACGGACCGGGGCCCGCGCGCCCTGTATGTGAAGAACCGGGCCTGCTGACCCGGAGGCACCGCCGGGCCGGGGACGTCCCCGGTCCGGTTCACAGCCGTTCGATCACCGTCACATTGGCCTGCCCGCCGCCCTCGCACATCGTCTGGAGGCCGTAGCGCCCGCCGGTGCGCTCCAGCTCGTGCAGCAGCGTCGTCATCAGCCGGCACCCGGTCGCGCCGAGCGGGTGGCCGAGCGCGATGGCGCCGCCGTTGACGTTGACCCGCGCGGGATCGGCGCCGGTCTCCTTGAGCCAGGCCAGCACGACCGGCGCGAACGCCTCGTTGATCTCCACGAGGTCGATCGCGTCGATGCGCAGCCCGGTCTTCTTCAGGGCGTGCGCGGTGGCCGGGATCGGCGCGGTCAGCATCCGGATCGGGTCCTCGCCGCGTACGGACAGGTGATGGACGCGGGCGCGCGGTGTCAGGCCGTGCTCCCGTACGGCGCGCCCGCTCGCCAGCAGGAGGGCCGCCGCGCCGTCGGAGACCTGGGAGGAGACGGCGGCGGTGAGCCGCCCGCCGGGCACCACGGGCGGCAGGGCCGCCATCTTCGCCGCAGAGGTGTCGCGCCGCGGGCCCTCGTCGGCGATCACGTCCCCGTACGGGACCACCTCGCGCGCGAAGCGTCCCTCGTCGAGGGCGCGCACGGCCCGCCGGTGCGAGCGCAGCGCGTACTCCTCCATGTCCGTACGGGATATGCCCCACTGCTCAGCGATCAGCTCGGCGCCGTGGAACTGGTTCACGGGCCGGTCGCCGTAGCGGGCGCGCCAGCCCGCGCTGCCCGCGAACGGGCCCTCGGTCAGGCCGAGCGGTTCGGCGGCCCGGCGGCTCGCGAAGGCGATGGGGACCATCGACATGTTCTGGGTGCCGCCCGCGACCACCAGGTCCTGGGTGCCGGAGAGCACGCCCTGCGCGGCGAAGTGGACGGCCTGCTGGGAGGAGCCGCACTGCCGGTCCACGGTGACGCCCGGCACCTCCTCCGGCAGCCCGGCCGCCAGCCAGCTGGTCCGGGCGATGTCACCGGCCTGCGGGCCGACCGCGTCCAGGCAGCCGAAGACCACGTCGTCCACGGCGGCCGGGTCCACGCCCGTACGCGCCATCAGCGCTTCGAGCACATGGGCGCCGAGGTCGGCCGGGTGCGCGGCGGCGAGTGAGCCGCCGCGCCTGCCGACGGGGGTGCGCAGCGCGTCGATGATGTAAGCCTCGGCCATGCGGGCTCCTCGGTCGTCGGGGCGTGCGGAGCGTGCGCGGTGTTTCCCGGAGGTGCTGTGCGGTCAGTCCCGTACGGCGATGCCGTCCAGCACCATCGTCAGGTACTGGCGGGCGATCTCCTCCGGGCCGTGGTGGCCGCCCGGCCGGTACCAGCTCGCGGCGACCCAGACGGTGTCGCGGACGAACCGGTAGGTGAGCCGGACGTCCAGTTCGGGGCGGAAGACGCCCTCGGTGACGCCGCGCTCCAGCGTGCCGAGCCACGCCTTCTCGAACTTGCGCCGGGAGTCGGCGAGGTAGCCGAAGCGGGGGCGGGCGGCCAACTGCCGGGACTCGTTCTGGTAGATGGCGACGGCGGCGCGGTGCCGGTTGATCTCCCGGAAGGACTCGGTGACCAGGGCCTCGATGGTCTCCCGGGGGCCGAGCCCGGCCGCGAGCACCGCGTCGTAGCCGGCCCACAGCTCGTCCAGGAACGTGCTGAGGATCTCGTCCAGCATCGCTTCCTTGGAGTCGAAGTGGTAGTAGAGGCTGCCCGCGAGCAGCCCGGCCTCGTCCGCGATGCGGCGTACGGTCGTGGCGCTGTAGCCGTGTGCGGCGAACACCTCGGCCGCGGTGGCGAGCAGTTCGCGGCGGCGGGCGGGCGACGGGTTCACGGCGGACTTTCCCGCGGCGGGCTTCTTCTGGGACTTGCCGCCGGTCTTCCGGGGCTTGCTGTCGGTGGGCACCGGGCCATTGTCGCTCCCCGCTCACGCGCGCTGACTGCTGACCGGGACCGTCTCGCCGGTCATGTACGAGGCGTAGTCGCTGGCCAGGAAGACGATGACGTTGGCGACCTCCCACGGTTCCGCGGAGCGCCCGAACGCCTCCCGGGCGGCCAGCCCGGCCAGCAGTTCCTCGTCGGCGACCTTCGCCAGGTGCGGGTGGACGGCCAGGCTGGGCGAGACGGCGTTGACCCGGACCCCGTACGCGGCGGCCTCGACGGCGGCGCAGCGGGTCAGCGCCATCACCCCGGCCTTGGCGGCGGCGTAGTGCGCCTGGCCGCGCTGGGCCCGCCAGCCGACGACGGAGGCGTTGTTGACGATCACGCCGCCCCGGCCCGCGGTCCGCATCCGGCGCAGCGCGGCGCGGGTGCAGCGGAAGGTCCCGTTCAGCGTGACGTCGAGAACGGCGGTCCACTGCGCGTCGGTCATCGCCACCAGGTCGGCGCTGCCGCCGAGCCCGGCGTTGTTGACGACCACGTCCAGCCGCCCGTGCCGCCGCTCGACGCCGTCGAAGAGGGCGTTGACCTGGGTCTCGTCGGTGACGTCGCAGGGCAGCGCGGCGACTCGCGCGGCGCCGAACTCGGCGGCGAGCGCCGCCTCGGACTCCTTCAGGCGCCGGGCGTGCGCGTCGGAGAGGACCACGTCCGCGCCCTCCTCCAGGAGCCGGCGGGCGGTGGCGCCGCCGATGCCGGTGCCCGCCGCGGCGGTGACGACCGCGGTCCGGCCGGCGAGCAGGCCGTGTCCGGGGACGTACGGGGGTGGCTGGGGTGCCGGGTGCGCCGTCGGAGGCTTCTCGGGCGTCATGGCCGTACGCTAACCTACCTAACACTTGTTAGGGAACGGTCGCGGCGCAGCCGCGGCCCCCGGCGGGACCCGCGCCGGAGCCAGCCGCCACCGCGACGGGAGGCCGCTCGCCGATGGACCTCGAACTCGCCCCGCAGGACGAGGAGTTCCGGCAGGAGGCGCGGGACTGGCTGGCCGCCCACGTGCCCGCCGAACCGCTGCCTTCCCTGGAGACGGCCGAGGGCTTCGCCGCCCACCGGACCTGGGAGCGCGAGCTGCACGGCGGCCGCTGGTCGGCCGTGACCTGGCCGGAGGAGTACGGCGGGCGGGGCGCGTCGGTGCTGCAATGGCTGCTCTTCGAGGAGGAGTACTACGCGGCGCGCGCTCCGGGCCGGGTCTCCCAGAACGGCGTCAGCCTGCTCGCCCCCACCCTCTTCGCGCACGGCACGGACGAGCAGGTGGCGCGGGTGCTGCCGCCGATGGCGCGCGGGGAGACGGTCTGGGCGCAGGCGTGGTCGGAGCCCGGCGCCGGCTCCGATCTCGCCGCGCTGCGCTCGGCCGCCGTACGGACCGACGGCGGCTGGCTGCTGCGCGGGCACAAGACGTGGTCCTCCCGCGCCGCCTTCGCGGACCGGGCCTTCGGGCTGTTCCGCAGCCATCCCGGCGCGGACCGGCCGCACCACGGCCTGACGTATCTGATGTTCGACCTGTCCGCGCCCGGCGTGACGGTACGGCCCATCGGCCGCCTCGACGGCAAGCCCGCCTTCGCCGAACTCCTCCTGGAGGACGTGTTCGTGCCGGACGCGGACGTGATCGGCGAGCCCGGGCAGGGCTGGCGGGTGGCGATGAGCACGGCGGGCGACGAACGCGGGCTCACCCTGCGCAGCCCCGGGCGCTTCACGGCCGCCGCCGGCCGCCTCGCCGCCCTGTGGCGGGACACGGCCGACCCCGCGGACACGGCGCTGCGCGACCGGGTCGCCGACGCGGTGATCGGCGCCCGCGCCTATCAACTGGCCGCCTACGCCCAGGCGTCGCGGCTCGCGGCGGGCGGCGCTCCGGGGGCCGCGGGGACGCGAACCAGCACCCCTGGCGCGGCGGCGAGCCTCACCAAGGTCTTCTGGTCCGAACTCGACATCGCCTTGCACGAGACGGCACTCGACCTCCTCGGGCCGCGCGGCGAACTCGCCGACGCCGCCCCCGAGGCGCCGGACCACGGCAGCTGGGCCGACGGCTGGATCTTCGCGCTGGCGGGTCCGGTCTACGCCGGTACGAACGAGATCCAGCGCGACATCATCGCCGAGCGGCTGCTGGGCCTGCCGAAGGGGCGGCGCTGAGCGGGCCGCGCCGGTGAGAGGAGTGGGGATGCGGTTCCTGCTGGACGCGGAGCAGGCGGAGTTCGGCCGGACGCTCGGCCGCGTGCTGGCGGCGGCGGACACCCCGGCCGCCGTACGGGCCTGGGGCGCCGGTGACAGCGCCCCCGGGAGTGCGGTGTGGCGGCGGCTCGCCGGGGCCGGGGTGTTCGGGCTCGCCGTACCGGAGAAGTACGGGGGCGCGGGGTTCCTGCCCGTCGAACTGGTCGTCTCCTTCGTGGAGTTGGGGCGGTATGCCATACCCGGCCCGGTGGTGGAGACCGCTGCGGCGGCGGTGCTGCTGGAGCGGCTCGGTGACACGGGCGGCCCGGCCGGCGTCTGGCAGCCCGCGATCGCGGCCGGGGACGCGATGGTGTCGTACGCGGACCTGACCCGCGGGCCGTACGCCCTCGACGCGGCGACCGCCGATGCGACGTTCCTCGTCGACGGCGACACGCTGCGGGCGTCCGGCGGGAGCGGGCCGGTCCAGCCCTCGGTCGACCCGGCGCGGCGGCTGACCCGGTGCCCGGGCGGGGCCGTCCTGGCGAGCGGACCGGCCGTGCGGGTCGCCGCCGCGCGGGCCGACGACATCGCGCGGCTGCTCACGGCGGCCCAGGCGCTCGGCGTCGGCCGACGGCTGCTGGACGACACGGTGGCGTACGTGAAGCAGCGCACCCAGTTCGGCGTCGCCGTCGGCTCGTTCCAGGCGGTGAAGCACCGGCTGGCGGATGTGCTGCTGGCGCTGGAGTTCGCCGAGCCGCTGGTGTACGGGGCGGCAGTGGAGTCCGCGAGGGCTTCGCAGGCGGGAACGGCGGGTGCGGCGGATGCCGTGGGCGTCGGCATCGCGATGGCGAAGGTGGCAGCGGGCGAGGCGGCATATGCCGCGGCGCGGGCCGCGCTCCAGCTGCACGGAGCCCTCGGCTATACCGATGAGCTGGACCTCTCCCTGTGGATACGGAAGGCACGGGCCCTGCGAAACGCCTGGGGCACACCCGCGGAGTGCCGGGCCCGCGTCCTCGCCGACCACACCGCACCGGCCCGGTGACGGCGCAAATGTTTCACGAGTAAAACACCTGTTAAGCTTTTTGCCATGGGGAAGCATGCCAGGCCCACGGGAAAGCGCGCGGCGGCCACGTCCGGGAGCGGCGGCGCCGTACGCGCCCGGCCGCTGCCCATCAGGAGCACGGTGCTGCTGCGCCGCCCCGTGGACATCTGGCACAAGCCCGCGCTGAGCGCCGTCGTCGCGCTCGGCATCCCCGAGTTCACGCTGCTCGCGCTGGGGCGCATGGACCTGGTGCTCTACACCTCGGCCGGCGCGATGTGCGCCCTGTACGCGCACGGTCTGCCGTACGCCGCGCGGGCCCGCACCCTGATGTGGGTGGTGCTCGGCATGGTCGCGAGCCTCGGCGCCGCCCTGACGGCGGCCTCCCTGACCACCTCGGTCCCGTTGCTCGTCCTCCTCGCCTCGCTGGTCGCCGCCGTGCACAAGATGATGTGCGACGCGACGCGCGTCGGGCCGCCCGGAAACCTGATCTTCACCTTCATCTCGGCGTCCGCCTTCTTCGTTCCGCAGCGGATCGGGCAGGTGCCCTTCCACGTGGCGCTGGCGCTCGGCGCGGGCGGGCTCGCCTGGCTGGTGTGCATGGCGCCCGCGCTGGTCAGGCCGCGCGGCCCGGAGCGGATCGCGACGGCGCGGGCGCTGGAGGCCGCCGCCGGGCTGCTGCGCTCCGGCCCGGCCGCGGCGGACGCCCACGGCGGGCCCGACCGCGCCCGGCACGCCACCGCGGCCGCCGTGAACGCCGCCTGGCAGACGCTGTTCCAGGTGCCGGGCCGCACACCCGCCGCAGCAGCCGCCCGCGCAGGGCTGGAGCGGCTGCTCGTACGGGCCGAGTCGGCCCTCGCGGCCCCGGAGGCCGATACGGCGGAGGCCGAGCGTTATGCGGCGTGGGCCCGTGACCTGCGCCGGGGCCGCCCGCTGCCGGAGGTCACGCTCACCGGCGCGCAGGCCGGCGAGCTGGCGGGGATCACCGCCGAGCACGAACAGGCAGCAGGCGCTACGCCGCGCCGTCCCGCTCCCGGCCGCCCGCACGGCTTTCCCGCCGTGCTCCGCCGCCTCGCGCCCGGCTCACCGCTGCTGCCCATCGGCGCGCGGGTCGCCGCGGGCTGCGCGCTGGCGGGCTGGGCCTCGATGGCGGTCGGTGTCGGCCATCCGTACTGGGCCGTGGTCACCGCGGCCTCCATCTACCAGGCCAACACCACCCTGTCCTGGCAGCGGGCCCTCCAGCGCACCCTCGGCAACCTGCTCGGCCTGCTGCTCTTCACCGCGCTGCTGCCGGTGATCCACACCGGCCACCTGGCAATGATCCTGCTGGCGCTCACCTTCCAGTTCTGCGCGGAGGCGAGCATCACCCGCAACTACTGGCTGGGCTCGGTCTGGGTCACCCCGATGGCGCTGCTGCTGACCGAATTCGCACGCCAGCTGCCCGCCCGGACGCTGGTCACCGACCGCTGGATCGACACCGTCGTGGGCGCCGCCGTGGGTCTGGCCTGCTGCGTCCTGGTGACCAACCGCCGCGCGGCGGACCGCATCGAGATCGCGCTCGACCAAGTGGCCGCGGCCGAGGCGGCGGCCCTGCGGCTGCTGGACGGTGACGGCGGGCCGGGCGACGAGGACGTACCGGACGGTGACGGCATACCGGACGACGGGGCCCGCCGGATCGGCTGGGCGCGGGACCGGCTCGCCGCGAGCCTGATGGAGCTGCGGGAGGCGGTGGAGGTGTCGGCCGGCGAGTGGTGGCAGCGCGCCGTCCCCGAGGAGCGCGTCGCCCTGGCCGAGCAGCGGGGACACCGGACGCTGGCCCGGCTCGTCCGCCGGCTGTCCGCGCCGGCGCTGGCCGCGTAGCGCGTGTCCGCCGGACCGGGCCGCCCGCCGGGAGCCGCACCCCGGACCGCGCCGGTGCCGCCCGCGCCGCCCCGGACCGCTCGCGCGCCCGGCGCCAGGCAGAATGGCCGGGCGCGGCGCGGCGCGGGGCCCGGACGGCGGCCCGTGGTCCGCCGTGCGCGACACAGGATGCCGACGGGGGCCGGGAGAGCCCGGGAAGAAGAGGTGCGCGCGTGACCGAGGACATCGTCGCGGGGGTGCTGCGCCAGTGGCAGCAGGTCCATCCGGGGCTGGACACCGGCCCGATGGCGGTGATCGGACGGCTCAACCGCTGTTCCGCGCTGTTGCAGCAGGCGGCCGACGCGCCGCTGCGGCGGGAGGGCCTGACCCGCCCGGAGTTCGACATCCTCGGGACGCTGCGGCGGATGGACCGCGAGCTGACGCCGGGCCGGATCGCGCGCGAGACGTTCGCCTCCGGGGCCGCGGTCACCAAGCGGGTACGGCAGTTGGAATCGCGCGGGCTGCTCGCGCGGCGCCCCGACGAGCGGGACCGGCGCGTCTCGCACCTCTCGCTCACCGACACGGGACGCGCGGTCATCGACCGGCTGCTGCCCGAGCAACTGCGCTACGAGGCCGGTCTGCTGGAGGGCATCGACGCCCGGCGGCAGGCCGAACTGTCGCAGGGGCTGAGCGAGTTGCTGGTACTGCTGGAGGGGCGGCTCGGCAGCCTGCTGGACTGACGGCGGCCGGGGGCGGGGCCGGGCGGTGCGCCGCCGTACGCCGGACGGGCGACGCCGCGTTCCCGGTGCCCGGGTGCGGGGAGGTATACGGAGCGGCGGGCGGTCCGCCGGAGTGGCGCGGCGGCCGTTCGCCCGGCGCCTCCCGGGCAACGCGCGCGGGCTGCGCAATGATGCGTTGCGTGAACGGCTCCGCAGGTGCCCGCAGGCCGGCGCCGGTCCCGAACACGGCCGAGGGAGGAACGCCGCAGTGTCCGAGCGCATGCCGCGCCCCACGAGGGGCGGTCAGCCGCGGCTCGCGGCCACCGCCGGGCGGGGACCGCCGGGGCACGGCCCCTGCCGTCCGCCCACCGCCCGCCCCGTCGCCCGGCGACCCGCTTCCTGAGGCAGCGTATGACTTCCCAATTCGACGGTATGGCCGCTCTGCACGAGCGCAGCATCGACGAGCTGCCCTTCAGACGGCACATCGAGATGCCCTCCGTCCTCGCCGCGGCGGGCGGCGTCGAGGGATGCCGGGTCCTGGACCTCGGCTGCGGTTCGGGGCTCTACGCCCGCTTCTTCGCCCGCAACGGCGCGGGCGGCGTGCTCGGCGTCGACCGCTCCCCCGGGCTGATCGCGCACGCCCGGCACCGCGAGGAGGTCGAGCCCCTGGGCGTGCGCTACCTGGTCCACGACGAAGCGACGACGGACACCCTCACCGGCGCGTTCGACCTGGCCGTGTCCGTCTACGCGCTGTCGTACGCCGCCACCCCGGCCGCGCTCACCCGCCTGTGCGCCGCCGCCCGCGCCACCCTCGCCCCCGGCGGCCGTTTCGTGGCCGCCACGCTCAACCCGGACTTCGCGACGGTCCCCCACTACTACCGGCCCTACGGTTTCGACCTCACCGTGGCCGACCCGCACCTGCGCGACGGCGACCCCGTCGGCCTGCACGGCCGTGCCGACGGGGAGAGCTTCCAGGTGACCGCCTACTACTGGTCCCGCGAGGCGCACGAACGGGCGCTGACGGAGGCCGGGTTCACCGATGTCGCCTGGCAGTCCCCGCGCACCGCCGCCGACGGCAGCGCGTCCCTGTTCGCGCGCTACCTGGCGGCGCCGCACGTCCTGGCCGTGTCCGCGCGGGTGCCCGGGGACTCCTCCCGGCGGTAACCGGGGTCACGGCTCCAGCCGGGCGATGCGCCCGTCCTCCCCCGCCGCCCAGCAGCCGGAATCCGGCGCGCAGTCGACGGTGTCGTACGAGCCGTCGTCGATGGCGTACCAGCGGCGCCCGCCGTCGAACGTCACGTCGCTGCCCGTCGGCCCGACGGCGAGGGCGGCCCGCGTGGAGCGGGGGAACCAGGCCACGCCGGACCGGTAGCGCTTCGGGGGCCGGACGGATGCCTGCCAGGACGCGCCGCCGTCCGCGCTCACCGCGGCGGCCTTGGGCGAGGGCTTGCCGGTCCGGTAGTCGCCGCCGACCGCGAGGCCGTGCGTACGGTCGCGGAAGGCCAGCCCGAAGATCCCGCGCGCCGGGTCGCCCGCCGGGACCGGCGTCTGTGACACGGTCCAGCTGCGCCCGCGGTCGGGCGAGTACAGCACCCGGCTGCGGGCCGCGCCGCCGGTGGCGAACCACGCGTCGTGGTCACCCGAGCTGACCAGGCACTGCCCGCTGGCCGCGAACGACGCCTCGCCCGGCTGGGCCGGGGGCATGCCGCGGGTGGGCAGCACCCGCCAATTGCGGCCGCCGTCGACGGTGGACAGGATGCGGTACGTCCCGTCGACGGGGTCGGCGAGCGCGATGCCGTGGCTGCTGTCGAAGAACGTCATGCAGTCGTAGAAGGCCCGCGGATCGGTGTTGCGGAAGCTCTCGGTCCAGGTGGCGCCGCCGTCGTCGGTACGGAAGACCCGGGACGCCTCGCCCTCGCCGGCCGCCAGGACCACGGCGTGCCGCGCGTCGAACGCCTCGATGTCGCGGAACTCCAGCTTGCCCGCGCCCGGCGGGGACACGTCGCGCCAGTGGTCGCCGCCGTCGCGGGTGCGCAGCACGGTGCCGCCGGTGCCGGCGACCCAGGCGGTGTGGCGGCTGACGGCGGCCAGGCCCCGGAAGCGGGCGTCGCTGCCGCTGTCCTTCAGGTCCCAGCCGCCGCGCAGCGCGGCGACCGCGGCCGGTCGAGCGGCGTCCTGCGCGGCGGCTGCCGCCCGTGCCGCGGTGCGCTGCGGCTGTGCGGACACGGGAGCGGTGCTCGCGGCACCGAGCGCCACCGCGCAGGCCGCCGCCCACAGCATGTGCTTCCGTCTCATCCGTCCCGGCTGTCCTGACTGTCCCGGCTTCCCCATGACCCTCATGGGGCTGGAAGCTAGCCCAGCCCGGACCCCCCGTCCAGGGACACCGGGCAACGGCTGCCCGAACTCTCGCCTCGCGTGCTCCGCCCGGCCCTCCTACTGTGCTGCACAGGGGGTGCGGAACGCCCGGAAGCGACGTACGAGGAGGTCGCGATGGACCGGCAGGAAGTGCGCCCGTGAACGCGCCGGCCCCGGTGACGGTGACCGACGACCGCGCCGCCCACCGCTTCGAGGCCCGGCTCGGCGGCGAACTGGCGGGCGTGGCCGCCTATCTGCGCGCCGAGGGGCTGCTCGCCCTCGTCCACACCGAGGTGGACCCGGTGTACGAGGGCAACGGCGTCGGTTCGGCGCTGACCCGGCACGCGCTGGACACGGCGCGGGCGGACGGGCTGCGGGTGCTGGCCGTGTGCCCGTTCGTCGCGGGCTGGATGGAGCGGCATCCCGAGTACCGGGACCTGGCGTACGAGAACCGCAGCAAGGTCACGGACTGAGTCCGGCGGTCGGGCCCGCGGATCAGGCGGCGCGGCAGACCCAGACCGGAATCCAGCCCCACCAGGCCCAGTGGCAGTGCCCGGGCGGGGACGGGTCGGGGGTCGGGGTGGGCGTCGGGGTCGGCGTGGGAGTGGGCGTCGGCCGGCCCGTGGGGCCGGTGGTGGGTTCCGGCGTGGGCCCGGTGGGCTCGACGGTCGGCGCGGACTCCGTCGGCCGAGGGCTCGGCGTCGGCCGTGGGCTCGGCCCGGCGCTCGTGGCCGAGCCGGTCGGCCCCGGGGCCGGTCCCGGCCGCCCGGTCGCGGTCGGTGCGGGATCTTCCGGAGCGGCCGGCGGCACCGTCGGCGCGCTCGCCGTACCGCGCTCGGCCGGTTCGGGATCGGCGCCCGTGGGCGGCGTGGGGCCGAGGGCCGTCGGTACGGAAGTCGCCGACCGGTCCGCCCCGGGCGCGGCCCGGCCGGGCCCGGCGCCCGGCTGCGCGTCGCCGCCACCACCGGGCCGCGACGTCGCCGCTGCCGCCCGTTCGGCCGGAGCCCCCGCGTCGCCACTGGTCAGCACGGCGCCCGCGGCCACCGCCACCCCGGCGATCACCGCCACGCCGACCCCCGCCACGGCGGCGCCGGCCGGCCCGGCCTGACCGAACTGGCCGCGCAGCAGATGCCGTACGGCCGTACGTACGGAGGTGAGCGCACCGCTGCCCGCCGCGTGCCCGCCACCGGCCGTGGCGGTCCCTGCCCCGGCCGCCGCCAGCGGCACCAGGAACTTCGCCGAGCCGCCCGCCAGCAGCACCAGCAGCGCGGGGCCGGTGAGCGCGGGCAGCCGGTCGTTGGCCCGGGTCAGCAGCGCCCGGCGGGTCCGGCAGTCGGCGCAGTCGGTGAGGTGACCGGCGACCGCGTCGGTCTGCTTGGCGGTGGTCTCGCCCCGTACGTACGCGGGCAGCCGCTCCCAGTACCGTTCGCAGGCCGGGTCGTCCGGTGTGCCGGGCACCGTGCCGAGGAATGCCTGCCGCAGCCCCTCCCTGGCCCGGTGCAGCAGCACGGCCGTGGCGCCCCTGCCCGCTCCGATGGCCTCGCCGACCGCCTCCAGCGGCTGGTCCTCGGCCTCCGCCAGCCACAGCGCCGTCACCCAGCGCCGGGGCAGCTGCTCCATGACGCGGGCGAGAAGGTCGACGTAGGCGATGCGCTGCGCCGGGTCGGCGGACTCGGCCGCCGGTCCGGTCACCGGCCACGCGTGCCCGCCGTCCTCGGGGTCCTGCGGTATCTCCCGGGCGGCCGCCGCGCCGACGGTCGCGGCGAGGTGCCGGACGGTGGTGCGCAGGTAGGCGGGCACGTTGTCGATGTGGTGTCCGGACCGGATGCGGCGCCAGACCCGGAAGTGCGCCTCGGCGACCAGGTCCTCCGCGAGCCAGGCGCTGGTCGTCAGCGACCGCGCGTACCCGACCAGGCGCGGGTGCTCGCGCTCGTAGAGCCGGGCGTAGTCGTCCGCTGCCGACGCCTCGGACACCGCGGATGTCTCGGACATGTACCAACAACCCCTGACGTGTCACCACCGTCCCGGGCCGCAAGCTCGGACGGGGACGTTCCGGTTCCGGCAGCCTCGCATGGGTTTCGTGAGCGTAAGGACCGAATATCCGCTCCGCCAGGCGTTCGTGACGGACCTCACGCGGCCGTCCGGTCACCTCGCGTCATCTCCGGGGCGTCCTACCGGTCATAGAGAGGCAAGGACCTGTCCGCACCAGCATCGAGGAGCCGGCGATGCCCCATGTCATCGACCAAGCCGTCCACGCCCGTCTCATCGCGACCGTGCCCCGGTCGCGCCGGGTTCCCGCCCGGCTGCGCTACGACAGCGGCGACCCGTTCGCCGTGCGGGTCGTCTTCCCGCCGGTGGCGTCGCTGGACGGGATCGAGGTGGTGTGGACGTTCGCCCGCGACCTGCTGGCGGCGGGCCTGCGGGAGCCGTCCGGCCGGGGCGATGTGCACATCTGGCCGTGCGGCCCGGAGTACACGATGCTGGAGTTCCACACCGCCGACGGCCTGGCCATGGTCCAGTTCCAGGCCCGCGACCTGCGCGGGTTCCTGATGCGGTCGTACGGCGTGGTGCCCCTCGGCCGCGAGGGCCGTTACCTGGACGTCGAGGGCGACCTCGCCGCCCTGCTCCGCGAGGCGTAGGACCCGCCTCCGGGCGCGGCGGTCCTGCCTCCCCCGCCTCCCCTTCAGCCGCGCCCGAAGAGGCTGTTCAGCTCCCCGTATTCGAGTCCGCCGGCCAGCGTCGCGTACGT
Organism: Streptomyces sp. NRRL F-5755; assembly: GCF_001279365.1. Taxonomy (NCBI): domain Bacteria; kingdom Bacillati; phylum Actinomycetota; class Actinomycetes; order Kitasatosporales; family Streptomycetaceae; genus Streptomyces; species Streptomyces sp. NRRL F-5755. The sequence goes on from NZ_LGCW01000184.1 coordinate 18,657, forward strand.
GCCGGCGGTCAGGATCTCCCGGGCGGCTCCGCGTACCAGGGCGTGCGCGGCCTGGGCGATGCCCGCGCCGACGCTGACCCGTGCGACGCCCAGCGCGCCCAGTTCGGCGACGGACGGTGCGCCGGGGCCCGCCATGACGTTCAGCGGGGCCACGACCCCCTCGGCCAGCGCCCGTACGGTCCCGGGGCGCACGGCTCCCGGGACGAAGATCCCGTCGGCTCCGGCCTCCACATAGACGGACGCCCGCTCCAGTGTGTCCTTCAGCCGTGCCTCCTCGTCGGGACCGGCCGCCGTCAGGTACGTGTCGATCCGGGCGTTGAGGAACAGCGGCACGCCCGCCGCGTCGGCCGCCCGGCGGGCGGCGGCGAGCCGGGCCGCCTGCTCGGGAGCGGGCCGCAGCGGCGCCGCCCCGCCATGGGTGGCGTCCTCGATGTTGACGCCGACGGCGCCCGCCGCGAGCACCCCGCGGACCGTCTCGGCGACCTCCTCGGGCCCGTCCCCGTACCCGCCCTCGATGTCCGCGGTGACCGGGACCTGGACGGCGGCGGCGATCCGGGCGATCAGCTCCAGCGCCCGGTCCCGGCCGAGCCGGTCGCCGTCCGCGGCGCCCAGGCCCCAGGCGGCGCCCGCGCTGGTGGTGGCGACGGCCGGGGCGCCCGCGTCCTCGATGAGGCGGGCGCTCGCGGTGTCCCAGGCGTTCGGGAGCACCAGGGGCGCGCCATGCTGCCGGGCGCTGTCGTGCAGGGCGCGGAAGGCACGGGCCTTGTCCAGGAGAGCGGGGTTCGCGGTGGGTTCGTACGGGCTTGCCGTGTGTGTCATGCCATCAGTCCAGCAGCAGCCGGGGCGCGGTACCGGCGAGTTTCCGACATATACGTACCCGGGCGTTCGTACCGGGTGATTTCCGTACCGCTCCGTCGCCGCTTGACTTCGAGTGCTCTCCAACATGAAGAGTTGGTCCCGTTCCCGATCACGGCACTCTTCCCCAGGAGCATCACCATGCGCACCACCACGCTCGGCAGCACCGGCCCCGAGGTCGGCGTCATCGGACTCGGCTGCATGGGCATGACCCATGCCTACGACCCGGACGGCCGGGACGACGCCACCTCGGTCGAGGTGATCCGGCAGGCGATCGATCTCGGTGTGACGCTGATCGACACAGCCGATGTCTACGGCCCGTACACCAACGAGGAGCTGGTGGGCCGGGCGCTGGCGGGCGGGTACCGGGAGCGGGTGGTGCTGGCGACGAAGGTGGGGCTGGAGACCGGGGAGGTCACGCCGGAGAACACCAGCGGGCTGGTGCGCAACGGCCGGCCCGAGCACATCCGCCGCTCCATCGACGCGAGCCTGCGCCGCCTGGGCACCGACCACGTGGACCTCTACCAGCTGCACCGGGTGGACCCGGAGGTGCCGGTCGAGGAGAGCTGGGGCGCGCTGGCCGAGGCGGCGCAGGCGGGCAAGGCGCGGCACATCGGCCTGTCGGAGCCGACCGTCGAGGAGATACGGCGGGCCCAGGCGATGCACCCGGTCGCCTCCGTGCAGTCCGAACTGTCGCTGTGGACCCGGGACGTGCTCGACGGGGTCCTGCCGTACTGCGAGGAGCAGGGCATCGCCTTCCTGCCGTTCTCGCCGCTCGGCCGCGGCTTCCTGACCGGCAGCATCACCTCGTTCGAGGAGCTGGCGGAGGACGACTTCCGGCGCCGGCTGCCGCGCTTCCAGCAGGAGGCGCTGAAGGCCAACCTGGACCTGGTGGCCAAGGTCCGCGCCATCGCCGGGCAGTACGGCGCCTCCCCCGCGCAGGTGGCGCTGGCCTGGGTACTCGCCCAGGGCCGGTTCGTCGTGCCGATCCCCGGCACCAAGACGCCCAAGTACCTGGTGGACAACGCGGGCGCGGCGGATCTGGTCCTGCCGCCCGAGGCGCTGGCCGAACTCGACGCGCTCCCGGCGGCCGCGGGCACCCGCTACTGAGCCCCGGCGTCATCCGCCGGGAGCCCCGGTCACTCCCACACCGCGGTCAGCTCCAGCGCCGCGTCGCGCACGTCGGGCACCGGATGGCGGCGCAGCAGCCGCAGGCGGGCGCGCCAGGGGGCTGCCCATTCGGTGCGGGTGCCGCCGAAGGCGGTGAGGGCGACGGCGAACAGGCCCGCCGCGTGTCCGCCGTCCTCGGTCAGGGCACGGGCGGCGGTCTCGGCCGCCGTGGTGCGGTCCGGGGCGTGCTCGCCCTTGAGGCGGCGGAGGAGGGTGTCGGCGGTGCGCCGGGCGAGTGCGGGCCGGTCCGTGTGGAGCCGGGCGAGGCGGGTGAGTTGGGCGGTCATCTGCTCGGCGCCGGCGTCGAGGTCCAGGGCGCAGGACAGAACGCGGACGGCGTACGGGACGAAGTCCGGGCAACCGGCGAGGAGTTGGCCGACCGCCAGGGCACTGGTCCGTAGCGCGGGCTCCCGAAGGCGGCATGCGTCCAGCCGGCCGGTGAGGTATCCGAGCCGCTGCCGCGCGGGGCGGTCGCGGCGGGATTCCGCGTCGGGTGTGCCGGGCCGGGCATCGGCGGCGGCCAGCAGCCGTGCGGCGCGGGCCAGCGGGTCTTCCGCCGTGGCGGACCCGTGCGGTACGGGGCCGCCGGGGCCGTGGCCCGGCAGCGGGCCTTCCGCGGCGAGCACGAGGAGCGCGTCGGCGGCTTCCTGCCAGGTGGCGCGGTTGTCCAGGTCGGTGAGGACCAGCACCAGCAGGCCCGCCGCGTCCGGCGCCCAGCGGGACCAGGCGCCCAGGGCCCGGTACGCCTCCCCCGCCAGCTCGGCGTCGTCCGTCTCGCACACGGCGCGGACCAGCCCGGCGTAGCGGGCGCGATGCTGCTCCGGCAGGTCCAGCGGCCGTACGCGCAGCACCGCCTGGCGGTCCCCGCGCGGGCCGCGCGCCGCTTCCGACAGCAGGCCCCAGGCGCCCTCGTCGGCGAGCAGTCCGGTCGCGGCCGTCGCACAGGCGGCGCGCACGTCGCGGTGCTGTTCCGGCTGGTGGTAGGCCCGTACCAGCAGTTCGGCGGCGTCCGGCACGGGCAGCCGGGCCGCGGCCAGCCGGGCGGCCTCCTTCTTGCTCGTCACCTTGGGCTGCGGCCCGGCGGCATTCCGGCCGGGCGCGGTCTCGCCGGGGACGAGCATGGCACGGAGCGCCGTCGCCAGGCGGGAAGGGGCCGTGTACCGCGCCGCGGTGCCCGCCGCGCACACCGCGACCCGGGCCCGGTCGCCGCCCGCGTGCGTGAGGAGTTCCGGCAGGGCTTCGTCCGGCCGGTCGGTCCGCGCCAGGGCGGCGAGGGCCGCTTCCGCCAGTGGCACGTCCGGGTGCGTGACGCAGCGGCGTACGAGGGCGGTGCCGCGGCCGGGGAGGCGGGCGGCGTCGGCGATCGCGGCGGCGCGTTCGTACGGGCGCAGCCGTGTATCGGCGACGGCGCGCTCCAACAGCCGTGCGGCGGCGCCCTGTTGGCGGGCCGTCCAGCGGTGGGCGCGGCCGGCCACCGGCGGTGTCCAGTGGGTGGCGGGGGTCAGGAACCGGCCGTACGGAGGGGTGCCGAGGACCAGGTGCAGCAGGTCCGTGCGGCGGCGCGTGATGAGGTCGAGTACGGGCAGCAGCACGGCTGCCGAGGCGTCCAGTTCCAGGATTTCGGCGAGCCGTGCGTCGCGTGGGGCAGGCGGCTCCAGCCACAGGCCGACGGCCGTGCGGACTGCCCCGTCCCCGCCCGTGCGGACGGCGCGGCGCAGCAGGTCCTGAAGGCCGGGCACACCGTGGGCGCGGCGGCCGAGCGCATACGTGAGCGCGAACGCCGGCCCGAAGTCGGCGCGTTCGGCCCGCGCCTCCAGCCAGGGGCGGAGGGCCGCGAAGACCTGGTGTTCCTGGCCGTGACGGAGGGTGCGGTCGAGGCGGCCAAGGGTGGTGCCGGTGCTCCCGGCGAGGCGGGTGAGGGTGCGCAGCGCCCAGCCGGTCAGCTCCCGCTGTCCGGACGCCGCGTGCTCGCGCAGCAGCGAAACGGCGAGGCGGCTCAGCGCGTCGCGGGTGGCGGCCGAGGCGTCGCGGGCCTCGTCGGCATCCGTGGCGAGGCGTTCCAGGGCGTCCGCGGCGGCGTCGGTGAACAGCGCCGGGCGGACCTCGGCGAGCGCGTCGAGCGCGGTCCGGCGCACCGGATCCTGCTCATTGCGCAGCCGGGTGAGCCCGTCGGCGAGCAGGGCGGTGATCTCGTCCGGGTCGCCGGACCGGGCCGCGTTGCCGATCAGCAGCGGGTAGGCGGTGGCCCGGTCCTCGGCGGCGGGGCGGCGGACGGCGGCGAGCAGGTCCGCGCGGGCCTCCGCGACGGGCAGGTACGCGACGGCCTCCAGGACGGCGGACCAGTGGGCGCCGTCCTCGCGCAGCAGCGCCGCCGCCCGGCGGGCTTCCGCTTCGCGGCGCGCCCGGGGCAGCGCGTCGAGGACGGGCGCGTACGGCAGGACGCGGCCGGTGCCCAGGCCGGCCGTCACCGCGTCGTGGAACGCGCCGCGCCGGGCGGGCGGCAGCGCCCGCAGCAGCCCGGCCAGCGCCATGTCGTCGCCGCGCAACGCCCGCCCCAGCTCGACGAGTTCGGGTGGATCGGCCCGTACGATACGGCGCAGCGCGGAGCGCCCGAACCGTACCGTCCGCGCGGCGTCGCGCCCGGGTTCGAGGAGCAGGCGGAGCGTACGGCCGGGGTCGGCGGCGACCAGTACGTCCAGTCGCAGCAGCAGGGGGCCGGCGAGCGGGCCGCGGCACAGCCGTTCCAGGAGATCGAGCACGCGGTGCGGTTCGCGGTCGGCGGCCACCGTGACGCAGGCCGCGTACCGCTGCCACCAGACGGCGCGCGACGCCTGCGACATCGGCGTCAACTGCCGCTCCGCCTCGGCCAGTACGGCCGCCGGATGCCGCTTGGCCAGGGCACGCGAGGACGCCGCGGCGGCGTGGAACAGCTCGGGCAGCAGCCGCGCGACCGCCTCGGGGCCGCAGCCGGGGAGCAGCCCGGCGGCCTCGGCGTCGCCCCACCGCTCACGCAGCCGCCCGATCAGCCGCTCCGCGAGGGCGGGGCGGCCCCCGGCGACGACCGCCCGGGTCAGCCGCCGCCGCACGTCGGCGGGGGCGTCCGCGTACGCCGCCTCGACGGCCGCGTCCGGCAGCGCTCCGGTGCGTACGGCGCGGAGCGCGTGCGCGCGGACCATGGCGTCGGGGTCGGTGAGGCGGGCGGCGAGGTAGGCGTCGTCACCGGCCACCCGGGCGGCGAAGGCCGCCAGCCGGCGTTCGTACGGACCGCGCGTGTCCCATTCGGCGAGGAGCCCGGCGAGTGTGCCGCGCCCGGCCGCTTCCCGGGCGCGGGCCGCCAGTTCGGCCATGCGCCGGGGGTACGGGAGCGGTTCGAGGGCGGCGAGCAGGGTGTCGGCGTGGGCGGCGGCCGGGTGTCCGGCGTCCGCCGCCTGGTCGTGCGGGTCCGAGGCCATGGGCAGCATCCTCCCTGGCCGTCCCCACCTGCGGTAACCGTTTTCCCGTGGGCGCCCGACCGGCCGCGCGCCGTCGTGTCAGCGCGCGCCCGCCCCGTCGAAGAGCTGGGACAGGTGCATGTCCAGGAGCCGGACGGCCTTTTCGGGAGTGTGCACGTCCAGCAGGATGTACGTCGAGAGCCCGTCGGCCAGGCAGATCAGCACCATCGCCTCGTCGTCGGCGTCCCGCTCCGCCCGCACCTCCCCCTGCTTCATCGCCTTCCGCAGCTGGTCGGCGAAGAGGTCGCGCAGTGCGGGGATGCCCTCCTGGGCGCCGGTGCGCAGCGACGGATCGTGCACGGCCCGGTGGAAGTGGGCCACGCCGACCAGGAAGCCGGTACGGCTCTGCTCGTCCAGGGGCAGCATCCCCACGAGGCAGGCGCGCACGATGTCGTAGGGCGTCGGTTCCCTGCCCAGGGCCTCGATGCTCTCGCGGATGCGCTGCTGGGCGAGGCTCTCGATGTAGCGCAGCGCGAAGAGCAGCATCTCGTCCTTGGTGCGGAAGTAGTGCTGGAGCCGGCCCAGGGACATGCCGGCCTCGGCGGCCACGTCCCGCAGGCTCGCGCCCTCCAGTCCCCGGGTGCTCGCGATCCGCCACAGCGCCTCGGAGATCTCCCGCCGCCGCGCCTCGTGGTCCACCTTCTTCGGCACCTGGCCTCGCCTTCTTTTTTACAAGTCGCTCGTACCGTTATAACGTACCGCTACCCAATACACATGACTTGCCAAGAACGGGGAGCCCACCATGTCCGCACCCGCCACGCCCCTGCTGCGGCCGCCCCGCAACCGGGTCGATCCGCGCGCCCGCCGCTGGTGGACCGTCCAGGCGCTGCTGACGGTCAGCGGTCCCGCACTGCTCACCGCGCTCGCCCTGGCCGTCTGCTCGGTACTGTTCTTCCCGGGCGCCCTGCCCTGGCTCGGACCGCTCCTGCTCGTCGTCCTGGTGCTGCCCGCGATCGGCTACCAGCTGGTCATGCCGCGCCGGCGGTACGCGGTGCACGCCTGGGAGCTGGGCGGCCGGGCGGTCTACGCGGCGAACGGCTGGTTCTGGCAGAAGCGGCGGATCGCGCCGCTGTCGCGGGTGCAGACCGTGGACACCGTGCGCGGCCCGCTCCAGCAGCGCTTCGGGCTGGCGACGGTCACCGTCACCACCGCCTCCACCGCCGGCGACGTGAAGATAGCCGGGCTGTCCGACGCGGACGCCGAGGAGCTGTCGCGCCGCATCGGCGAGGCCGCGCAGGCCGTGCCGGGTGATGCCGCGTGACCGCCACGGCACCGCATGCGCCCGGCGCACCGGCCCGGTGGCACCGGCTGGACCGCCGCACCCTCCTGGTGCACTGCGGCTGGCTGGCCGCGCCGCTCGGCTCCTGGGCGCTGACCGCACTGGCCACCGGCGGCCGGATCACGCCCGGCGCCTGGATCACCCTGACCGCCATCGCGGGCAGCTTCGCGGTCCTCACCGTGATCGGCCTGATCCGCTGGGCCCGTACCGACTACCGCGTCACCCACGACTCCTTCGAGGTGCGCAGCGGGGTGCTGACCCGGCGGCTGCGTTCCGTACCGCTGCACCGCATCCGTACGGTCGATCTGACCGCCTCGCCGCTGCACCGCCTGTTCGGCGTCACCGTCCTGCGGGCCGGTACGGCGGGCTCCTCGGGCGGCGGCGCCGAACTGTCCCTGGAAGCGCTGACGACGGCCGACGCGGAGCGGCTGCGGGCCACGCTGATGGCCCGCGCCGACGCCGCCGCGGCGGCAGAGGACCCGGTCGTCTCCCGCATCAACTGGCGCTGGCTGCGCTACGCGCCGCTCACCTTCTGGGTGATCGGCGGCGTCTTCGCCGCTGCCGGCGGTGTCTACCGCGTCCTGGACGGCGCCGGTATCGAGCCGTGGAAACTGGGCATCGTCCGCAGCGCGTTCGACGAGTTCGGCGCCAGAGCGCTCTGGGTCACGATTCCGCTCGCGCTGCTGGCCGTCCTCGTCCTCGGCACGCTCGGCGCCCTCGCCCTCTACGTCGAGGGCTGGTGGAACTTCCGCCTCGAATGGACCGACGCGCACACGCTGCGGGTACGCCGCGGCCTGTTCACCACGCGGTCGGTGACCATCGAGCGGGCCCGGCTGCGCGGTGCGGTCCTGCGCGAGCCGCTGCTGCTGCGGGCGGGCGGCGGCGCCACCGTCCGCGCGGTCGCGGGCGGGCTGGGCAACAAGGAGGAGAACCGCAAGCGCAGCGTCATCCTGCCGCCCGCGCCGCGCACCGAGGCGGTGCGCACGGCCTCCGGGACGCTGCGCGCCGCATTCCCCGACGCCGGGCTGCGCGCCCATCCGAAGGCGGCGCTGCGACGGCGCCGTACGCGCGGGCTGCTGCTCGTCACACTCCCGGGCACCCTGATCCTGGCGTTCCTGGGCCTGCTGCTGACGCCCGTACTGCTGCACTGCGCCTGGGCGTTCGCGCTGGTGTCGGTGCCGGTGGTGCTGTGGCTGGCCCGGGACGCGTACCGCAATCTGGGGCACGGCATCCAGGGGCGCTACCTCGTCGCGCGTTCCGGCACGTTCAGCCGGGACACCGTCGCGCTCCAGCGCGAGGCCATCGCGGCCTGGACGTTCTCCACCACCCCGTTCAGCAGGCGGACCGGTCTGGTCACCCTCACCGCGGCGGTCGCCGCGGGCGAGGACGGTTACCACGTCCGGGATCTCGCGGCGGACGACGCGCCGGCTCTGGCGGTGGCCGCGGGGCCCGGCATTCTGGAGGAATTCCTCGACCGCGGCGACCACGGCGACCACGTCCCGGCGTACGGCCACGGGAATTCCGGCCCGGGACGGCATCGCAAACCCGTGTCAACCCACACGTTGCACCGGAACCCTGACGACCTGGACATGACATAAATCACACCCCTGTCACGTGCACGGCGCGGGCGGGCACACCGTCCTACTAGGCGTAAGCCTTGTCCCGTTCCGACAGCCGTAAGGGAGCAGCCGCGGTGCCCAGTGTCATCGACCAAGCCGTCCAGGTACGTCTCATCGCGACCGCCCCCGGCTCGCACACGGTGCCCGCGGTCCTCCACTACCACCGGGCCGATCCGCTCGCGGTGCGGATCTCCTTCCCGCCGGAGATCTCCCTGGACGGCGCCGCGGTCGACTGGGCCTTCGCGCGCGAACTGCTCGCCGAGGGGCTGCGGACCCCGGCCGGCACCGGTGACGTGCGGGTGCGGCCGCTGGGTCAGGAGCGCACGGTGCTGGAGTTCCACGTCGAGGACGGCGTCGCGATGGTCCAGGTCCGCACCGACGATCTGCGCCGCTTCCTGGACCGTACGTACCGGTCCGTGCCCGCGGGCCACGAGCAGCAGCACATGGACGTCGACAGCGGCCTGGCGGAACTGCTCGGCGACGCGTGAAAGCCGTGAAAGCGGTGCCGGGCCCCGGCTTCCCGGGGGCCCCGGCACCGCTTCGCCGTCCGCTTCAGCGCTGCGGGAACCCGAATCCGTACCCCTGCTGCTTCATCCACGGCAGCAGCCGCTTGAGCGCCCCGACCGTCTGGCTGCGGTCGCCGCCGCCGTCGTGGAAGAGGACGGTCGGGCCGTTGCGCAGCTCCCGCTTCACCGTGCGCACGATCGCGTCGGTGCCCGGCCGCTCGAAGTCCTTGCTGTCCACGTTCCAGCCCAGCGGCCGCATGCCCCGCTCCGCGGCCACCTTCCTGCTGTACGGGGTGAACGCGCCGCCCGGCGCCCGGTAGTACTCCACCTTCGGGCCGCCCGCCGCCTGCTCGATCATCTGCTGCGCCGGGACTATCTGCTGCGACTGGTAGCTCTCCGGCCGGTGGTCCATGCCGGTGTTGTGGCTCATGGTGTGGTCGCACAGCTTGTGCCCGGCCGCCGCCACCTGCTTCACGAGGTCCGGATGCGCCTTCGCCGACGGGCCGATCATGCAGAAGGTGGCCTTGACGCCGTGCTGCTTCAGCACGGACAGCACCTTCGGGGTCCAGACCGGGTCGGGGCCGTCGTCGATGGTGATGTTCAGGCTCTTTCCGGGCCGGTCGGAGGCGTGCACGATGCTGGAGTCGACCGGGGCCGCCGCCCGCGCCTGCTCGGTGGGCTCGGCATGCGCCTCGGAGGTGGCGCCGGACTGCCCGAAGGTCAGATAGCCCGCCACACCCAGCGACGCCGCCGCCACCGCGGCTCCCCCGATGATCCCGCTCCGCCTGACGTGCCGTGCCATGGTGTATCCCGTCCCTACTGCCGTGCGCGGGCCACCGCGGACATGCGTACGGGCGCCACCGTCGGCGCCGTACGATTCCCCCTGCGGTGCGCTCGCGCGCTTACTGCCTTGCATCACGACAGATGCGAAGAAGTAAGGGCAGGATCCGCCTGTTACCGATCCATCATGAAACTTATTGATACTGGTCCCATGCCCCGAGTACTTCTCATCGAGGACGACGCCGCGGTGCGCGACGGCGTGAGCCTCGCGCTCCGCCGCCGCGGCCACGAGGTGACGGCCGCGGCCAGCGGCGAGGACGGCCTCGACCTGCTCCCCGCCTTCCGCCCCGACATCGTGCTGCTGGACCTGATGCTCCCGGGCAAGGACGGCTTCGAGGTCTGCCGGCGCATCCGCGCCGACCGCCAGCTGCCGATCATCATGCTCACCGCCCGCGGCGACGACCTCGACGTGGTACTCGGGCTGGAGGCCGGCGCCGACGACTACATCGTCAAACCCGCCCGCGGCGAAGTACTGGAAGCCCGCATCCGCGCGGTGCTGCGGCGCACCGCGCTGCCCGCCGACGGCACCGCCGGCCCCGCCGAGCCCGGCCCCGCCCCCGTGGAGACCTACGGCGAACTGGCCGTGGACCGCGCCGGGCTCGTCGTCACCAAGGGCGGCGCCGACCTGCCGCTGGCCCCCTCGGAGATGAAGCTCCTGCTGTTCCTGTCCGCGACGCCCGGACAGGTCTTCAGCCGCCAGCAGCTGCTGGAGCACGTGTGGGAGCACAGCTACCACGGCGACGCGCGCCTGGTGGACGCGTGTGTGATGCGGCTGCGCAACAAGATCGAGGACACTCCGCGCAGCCCCCGGTACGTCCAGACCGTGCGCGGCTTCGGCTACCGCTTCGGCCCCCTGTGAAGCGCCCCCGGCCGGCGGGCGGCACCCGGCGCACGCTGCTGCCGCGTTCGCTGCCGCGCGGCCTGCGGGCCCGGCTCGTCGTCGCGTTCCTGCTGGTCGCCGCGGTCAGCGCGCTGACCACCGCGGCGCTGACCTACCGCGAGGCCCGCAACGCCATCCTCCAGCGCTCCCAGGACACCGCGATCCAGGACCTCAGGGGACAGGTCAATTCGCTCGCGCCGGACCTCGCGGTGCCGCCCACCCGGGAGGACCTGGAGGAGTTCGCCCGGCAGCTGGACCGCTCCGGCCGGGCCCGGGACTGGGACGTCAACGTGCGGTACGAGGGCGTCGCCGATCACGTGCGCAGCTGGCGCCGCCCGGTGGAGGTCCCCGAGGAGCTGCGGGAGTCCGTCGAGAAGCGGCATGTGACCGCATTCCAGCGGGTGGCCGACCGCAACGGCGACCCGTGGCTGCTGATCGGCATGCCGGTGCTCCAGTCGCAGGACGGGAGCCGCAAGGCGTCCCCGCTGTCCGTCTACGCCCAGCTTCCGCTGCGCGCCGAGGAGGCCAACGTCGAGGCGCTGGTGAGCGCCGCGCAGCGCGGTGCCCTGCCGGTGCTCGGGCTGGCCGTGATCCCGGCCCTGCTGGCGGCCCGCGGGGTGCTGCGCCCGGTGCGCGGGCTGCGGCAGGCCGCCGGGCGGATCGCCGAGGGCAAGCTGGAGACCCGGCTGGAGGTCAAGGGCGCCGACGAGCTGGCCGATCTGTCCAGGACGTTCAACGACATGGCCGCCAAGCTGGAGGAGAGCGTCGCGGACCTGCGGCGCATGGAGGCCAACGCGCGGCGGTTCGCCGCCGATGTCTCGCACGAGCTGCGCACGCCGCTGGCGGCGATGAGCGCCGTCACCGACGTGCTCGACGAGGACGCCGACGCGCTCGACCCGGACACCGCCTCCGCGGTCCGTCTGATCAGCCAGGAGACCGGCAAGCTGGCGCGGATGGTGGAGGACCTGATGGAGGTCTCCCGCTTCGACGCCGGGGCCGCGGCGCTGCACCTGGACGAGGTGGACGTCGCCGAGACGATCCGCAAGACGCTCCAGGCCCGCGCCTGGCAGGACCGGGTGGGCACCGAACTGCCGGACGGCGTTCGGGCGCGGCTGGACCCGCGGCGGCTGGACGTCGTGGTGGCCAACCTGGTCGGCAACGCGCTGCACCACGGCGGGGAGCCGGTACGGGTGCTGCTGCGGGCGCCGGAGCCGGGCGACGGGCGGCTGGTGATCCGGATCGTGGACAGCGGCCCCGGCATCGATCCCGAGGTGCTTCCGCACGTCTTCGACCGCTTCTACAAGGCGGACTCCGCGCGCGCCCGCTCCGAGGGCAGCGGGCTGGGCCTGGCCATCGCCATGGAGAACGTGCGGCTGCACGGCGGGACCATCCGGGCCGCCAACTGCCCTGAGGGCGGCGCGGTGTTCACCCTGGAACTGCCGCTGCCCGAGCAGGGCGCGGGCGGTGGTACGGAGCCGCCCGAAGCCTCCGGTGCGGCCGGGGAACCGGTGGACGCGCCCGTGGACGCCGCGGACCGTACGGAGAGCGGCGCGGACGACGGCGGCGACCGCTTGGCGAAGGCCCCGGCGGACGGGCCGCGCGGACGAGGGCCGGCCGCGCCGGCCGGGAAGGCGGACCAGACGTGAACATGCCGAACTCCGCACGCGCCCGGCGGATCGCGCTGGCCGGAGCACTGGCCGGCGTGCTGGGCGGACTGTCCGCGAGCACCCTCACCGGCTGCGGCATCGCGCCCACCGGCGTGATCGACGCGGGCGAACCGGCGTACGGCGTCAAGGCGCCCGGCAAGCCGGTGCCCGACGTGCAGCTGTACTTCCTCGGCCCGGCCGGGCTGCGCGCCGCCAGCCGCCCCGCGAAGGCGGCGGTCGGCCCGGAAGAGGCGATCCGGCTCCTGATGGAGGGCCCCAACGAGGCCGAACGGCAGCGCGGGCTCAGCAACGTCCTGCCGGTGCTGCCCGGCCGGATCACCGCGGACGTACGCGACGACGAGGTCACCCTCCGCCTGCCGATGAACGCCAAGCGCCTCGACACCCCCTCGATGAGCCAGCTGGTGTGCACCGCCGCCAACGCCTCGGTGCCCGGCAGCCGGCACCCCGCGGAAGTCCGGGTGACCCTGGTCGGCGACGGCGTCAAGGTCGGCCCGATGGTGTGCGGCGGCACCAATGCCTTCCCGCTCATCCAGGCCGGCCCGTCGCCCTCCGCCACCCCGGCGGGCTGACGCCGCCCCGCCCGTTTCCCCTACGATCACCCGCGGACATGGGGGGCGTTGGCGGGCCGGGGACATCGGGAGGCGGGCGCGGATGGCCGGTACAGGGGTGTACGACCAGGGGTACGACTACGTCGTCGTCGGCGCCGGCTCCGCGGGCTGTGTGCTCGCGGCCCGGCTGTCCGAGGACCCGTCGGTGCGCGTCGCGCTGGTGGAGGCGGGCGGCCCGGACCGCAAACAGGAGGTCCGCGTCCCGGCGGCCTTCCCCAAGCTCTTCCGGACGCCCTACGACTGGAACTTCACCACCACGCCCCAGGCGGGCCTGCACGGACGCGAACTGTACTGGCCGCGCGGCCGGACCCTGGGCGGCTCCTCCTCGCTCAACGCGATGATGTGGGTGCGCGGCCACCGCGCCGACTACGACGGCTGGGCCGAGACGGCCGGCAAGGAGTGGTCCTGGGACGGGGTGGCCCGCTACTTCCGGCGCGCGGAACGCTGGGCCGGACCGCCCGGCGGCCGGGTGCACGGCACGACGGGGCCGCTGTGGATCTCCCCGGCGCGCGACGCCCACCCGCTGACCGGCGCCTTCCTCGACGCGTGTACGGAGGCCGGACTGCCGCGGCTCGCGGAGCTGAACGGTCCCGACCACAGCGGCTGCGCGCCCACCCCGCTCAACCAGCGGCGCGGACGCCGGTGGAGCGCCGCCGACGGCTATCTGCGCCCGGCGCTGCGCCGTGCGAACCTGCGGGTGGTCACGGGCCAGGAGGTCCGCCGGGTGCTCTTCGAGGACGGCCGGGCGTACGGTGTCGAGCTGCCCGGCGGGCGGCTGCGGGCCCGCCGCGAGGTCGTCCTGTGCGCGGGCGCGATCGGCTCCCCGCAGCTGCTGCTGCGCTCCGGTGTGGGCGACGCCGACCAGCTGGCGGAGGCCGGTGTCGCGCCGGTGGCCGAACTGCCCGCGGTGGGCCGCCACCTCCAGGACCACCTGTCCGTACCGGTCCTGATGCGCACCGCGCTCCCCCGTACCCTCACCGGCGCCGACACCCCCGCGAACATCGCGCGCTACCTGCTGTCCCGCCGCGGCCCGCTCACCTCCAACATCGGGGAGGCCGTCGCCTTCCTGCGCAGCTCCGAGGACCTGCCGGTACCGGACCTGGAGCTGATCTTCGCGCCGGTCCCGTTCGTCCACCACGGCCTGGAGCCGCCGGCCGAGCACGGTGTCACCATCGGCGTGATCCTGCTGCGGCCGGAGAGCCGCGGCCGGATCACCCTGGGCGACGGCCCGGACGCGCCGCCGCGCATCGACCCGGGCTATCTCACGTCCGACGCCGACCTGCGGCGGCTGCTGGCCGGGGTCCGCTTCGCCGAGCGGCTGTACGGGACGAAGGCGCTGGCCCCGCACGTCACGAAGCCGCTGGAGCCGTGGCCGGGCGAGCAGGACGACAAGACGGCCGGGGAGACCGTCCGCGCCCTCGCCGAAACCCTCTACCACCCGGTGGGCACCTGCCGGATGGGCACCGGCGAGGACACCGTGACCGACCCGTGCCTGCGGGTGCGCGGCGTCACCGGACTGCGCGTCGCGGACGCCTCGGTCATGCCGGCCATCACCCGCGGGCACACCCACGCCCCCACCGTGATGATCGCCGAGCGGGCCGCCGACCTGCTGCGCGCCTGACGTGCGCCGCCGCCCGGCGTGTACATGCGCGATCTTCCGGAAAGCCGGACACTGGACCACCCGGGGGCACACCCGGGGACGGCACAGGGAGTGACACCCGCGTACCACGCGTAACGGTTTCCGGAGGGAAGACGGAACGGACGACGGGAGGGCCCGATGACGCAATCCGTGCTCCGCGAACGAACCCGGCGGGGGTTCGGCCGCCTCGTGGACCGCTACCTGGACATGCCCGAGCCGGTCACCTTCGACATCGAATGCGTCCGTGACCTGCGCATTCCCATGCGGGACGGCACCGTGCTGCTCGCCGACCGCTACCGGCCGCGCGGCGCCGGGCCACTGCCGGTGGTGCTGCTGCGCACCCCGTACGGCAAGCACAAGCCGGACATCAAACTGTTCGCGGGCGTGCTGGCCCGGCGCGGCTTCCAGGTCGTGGCGCAGAACGTGCGCGGCGTCTTCGGCTCCGGCGGCGAGTTCCACGCCTTCGTGCACGAGAAGGAGGACGGGCTGGCCACCGCTGCGTGGCTGCGCGAGCGGGCGTGGTGCGACGGCCGGCTGGCCACCGCGGGCGCCAGCTACCTCGGGCACACCGAGTGGGCGATCGGCCCGTACCTGGACCCGCCGCTGGAGGCGATGTGCCTGGGCATCACCACCTCCGCCTTCCCCGCGGCCTTCTATCCCGGCGGGGTGCTGGCGCTGCACAACATGCTGGTGTGGTCCTCCGCCACGGGCACCCAGGAGGAGGCGCCGCTCGGCGGGCTGCTGCCCAATCCGCTGCACGACCGGCGGGTCCAGCGCGCGATGCGGACGCTGCCCGTCGGCGAATCCGACCTGGCCGCGATCGGGCGGCCGGAGCGCTTCCTGCGCGAGGTCAGCGCGCACGCGGAGCCGGACGACACGTACTGGGCGCCCATCGACCACAGTGCGGCGGCGCTGGACATGGCCACGCCGACCAGTATGGTCACCGGCTGGTGGGACATCTTCCTGCCGTGGCAGCTGCGGGACTTCGCGGCGCTGACCGCCGCCGGGCGCCGCTCGCGGATCACGATCGGGCCGTGGGCCCACGACCGCAACGCGCTCAAGGCCACCCTCACCGACCATGTGTCGTGGCTCAGCGCGCAGCTGGCCGGCGATGTGACGCAGCTGCACCAGTCCCCGGTCCGCCTCTACCTCCAACGGGCGGGCCGCTGGCTCGACTTCGACCGGTGGCCGCCGCCGCAGTCCGTACCGACGCCGCTGCGCCTCCAGCCGTCCGGCGGGCTCGACTGGCCGGAGCCGCCGGACAGCACGCCCGACCGCTTCACGTACCACGGCGCCGATCCGACCCCGTCGACCGGCGGGCCGCTGCTGCTGCCGGGCGAGGTCCGGCAGCAGGACAACACGGCCGTCGAACAGCGGCCCGACGTGCTGGTCTTCACCGGCCGGCCGCTCCCCCGCGACCTGGACCTGATCGGCCCGGTGTCGGCCGAGGTGCACGTGCGTACGGACTCCGGGCACGGCGATGTATTCGTACGGCTCTGCGACGTGGACCGGGCCGGGATCTCCCGCAATGTCACCGACGGGATACTGCGCCTGCGCCCCGGCGCGCCGCCCGCGGACGCCGACGGCGTGGTGACGGCCCGGGTGGAGATGCACCCGACGGGCTACCGGTTCCTGCGCGGGCACAGCCTGCGGGTGCAGGTGGCGGGCGGTGCGTTCCCCCGGTACGCGCGCCACCACGGGACCGGTGCGCCGGCCGCCACCGCCGTCGCCTGCCGCCCGATACGGTTCGAGGTCTTCCACGAGCCGGGCCGCCCCTCCGCGGTGGTCCTGCCGCTGATGACCGCGCCGGGTCCGCCCGGCGGGAGTGAACCGGCCTGAGCGCGGTACTCGTCGTCGCGTCCGCGCGCCGCGCGGCCGGCACCGGCGACGGTGCCCCGCCGAGGGCCCTCGGGGCCGAGGAGATGCCATGGGACTGGTCAAAGCGGCCGTCATCGTGCTCGACTGCGCCGAGCCGGAGAAACTGGCGGACTTCTACGCCGACTTCCTGGAAGGCGAGATCCGCACCGAGCACCTGCCCGACCGGGTGGAGGTCGTCGCCAACGGCACCCACATGTCCTTCCGCCGCGATCTGAACATGACGCCGCCGACCTGGCCGCGCCCCGACAGCTCGCTCCAAGCCCATCTGGACCTGCTGGTGGACGAGGCGGACATGGACGCGGCGGAGCGCAAGGCGGTCAGCCTCGGCGCACGCCCGCTGGACACCAAGGACGACACCGGCCCCCGCGAGGTACGGGTCTACTCCGACCCGGCCGGACACCCCTTCTCGCTGCGCTGCTCACTCCGATCGGGCCCGAAGACCGACTGACCCCGCACCGCCCGCCCCGTGCGCCGCCGCTTCAGCCGATGTCCGGTCGACGCGGGCCCACCGTGATGACCACATACCCCTCGCCCGGACCCGGCGGACGGGTCCAGGAACGGGTGGTGAAAGAGTGCAGCCACCCGCGGTCGAGGGCCAGGCGGGGCAGCGTGACACCGAACGCCGCGGCGACGGCGGCCAGGGCACCGGCCTCGCCGTGCCGTTCCGCGTACCGGTCGCCGTCCCGCACCTCGGGGAAGAGGCGCTCCGGCAGCAGCGATTCCGGTATCTCCCCGGAACGCTCGCACCGCTCGCCGAAGACCGTGAACGCATACCGCTGTGTGCCGTGCTCCGCGACGGACAGGTGGAACAGCGCTCCCCTGTCGAATCTGTCGGGTGCGGCCCAGACCACCACGGCACGGCCGTGCCGGGACGCGGTGACGGCCGGGGAGACGAACCGCGTCTCGTCGAACGGCTGCGGATCGCCGTCGAACGCGAAGCTCCAGCCGTCCCCGGCCCGGCCGACCACGGCCACCGCCTTGTCGTCGTACGAGGAGGACATCCCGCCCGGATTCAGGGCCCGGCGCGCGTCCCACCGTGTCATCGGCTCTTCCAGCGTCGCGCCCTCCTCGGCGCCGAGGAGGGCGGGCAGCGCCGCGGGCTCCACGCCCTCCACGAGCAGAAAGCGGTACTCCCGGTGCCCACCGTCCGCCTCCGCGAGCCACGCGAGCCCTCCCGGGTCCACGTCGACCGCTGCCGCGACGGCCCCGGTCGCCTCCTCGCCCCGGGGCGTGGCCAGCAGCGTCCGGCACCGCTCCGGTGTGAGCACGGGGCCGAGCAGCGGATCGGCGGCGAGTCCGACCGGTGCGAGATGGTCGGGCTCCAGCGGCTGCCATGCGGGCAGCGCGGCGAGCAGCGTCCGCCAGGCCGCGTCCGTATCGCCCCAGCGGGCCTGCTCCCGGGCCTGCCGCACGGCGTCGCCGAACGGTCCGGGCGCGTGCTCCAGTTCCCCGGCCGGTCCGCCGGGGTCGCGGCGGTACCGGTCTCCGAGCAGCCAGGTGATCTGGTTCCGCAGTGCCCCGGCCCGGGGTCTGCCGAACTCCTGCGCCTCCGCGAGCACCGCCTCGGCCCGCTCGTACGCGCCCCGCAGCGCGTCCCGCCGGGCCTCTTCCACCCGCCGGTCCCATTCCCGCGTCGTGGCGTTCACGAAATCCGGCCGGTCCGCCCGCAACTGGTGGAATTCCCGGTAGGCGTCCTGCATGAACTCCCAGAAGGACGCGTGCCGTTCGGGAGGGGCGGCCCGCCATGGGGCCCAGGTGTAGACCGCCCATTCGCCGTGCTCGTCCACGTCCTCCGGGTCGAGCATGACGTCCACGGCGTCGGACTCCACGGCCAGTTCGAGGGCGCGGGTCCAGACCGTGGCCTCCAGGATCTCCTGGCGCGTCGCGTCCTCGGTCAGGTTCTCCTGGAAGATCTCGGCGAGCCCCGCGTCGTCCTCGTGCCAGCGGGCTTCCGCCGTGCCCGCCAGCAGCCACACGAACCCGCCCGCGTGCCGCCAGCCGTCGCTGACCTCCAGGAACGTGCGGTACGACGGTGGCAGCCGGTGCCCCAGACGCTCTTCGAGAGCGGCTATGCGCTCGGGCGCCGCGGGCGCGAAGCCCAGCCAGCGGGCGCGGTGGGCCTCGGCGTCGTCCCCGTCGTCCAGGTCATCGGGCTCGTAGGCATCCGCCCACTCCCCGCTCCACCGTGTGAGGAAGCCCTGCCAGTCGTGATCCGCGCCCGCTGTCCCAGTCATGTGTGCGATCGTCGCACCCGGCACTGACAACGCCCCTTCAGCCGGCTCCCAGCCGCAGCCGCAGGAACCGCGGCCGGTAGAGCCCGACGTCGCCGTTGAGCTGGGCGTCGGAGGGGGTGCCCGGCGGGCCGAGCCAGTTGATGTCGTAGCTGAGCAGGAGGTGGCCGGGGGTGCTGAACTCCGGGTGGGCCTGCGGGTTGTACGCGGCGACGCGGTGCTGCCCGGTGGGGTCGGCCGGGCGGGGCGGGGTGATGCGTCCGGTCGGGCCGTGCCAGGGTCCCTGGGCCGAGCACGACCAGTAGGTGGTGATGGACGACAGGGCGTTGCCGGGCTCCCCGGGCGTGTCCATGGACAGCAGCACCCAGGTGGCGCCGTCCCGTACGACGGTGAAGGAGCTGCCCACACCGCGCCCCTTGCCCGCGCGAATCACAGGCGTGGCCCGGCCGGCGTGCGGCTGCCAGTCCCGCCCGTCCCAGTACTGCCAGGCCCCGGCCTGCCCGAGCTGACCGGTGGGCACCCGTGCCAGGTAGGCGTTGGAGGTGGGGCGCGACGGCCCGTCGTCGCCGCCGTAGACGTACGTCCACGCGCCGTCCTGTACGGAAGCGGTGCCGTACAGGACGCGGCGCGCGGGGTCGGGTACGGAGGTCTGGTCGACGACCGGCGTGATGCCCTCCAGCCACAGGCCGGGCAGGGAGAGCGTGGCGACCTCGGTCGCGCGGGGGACGCCGAAGATCCACGGGTTCCGGCCCGGCGCGCGGTTCCACAGCAGGACCCGGACGACCTGTTCGGGTGAACCGGGTGTACGGGGTTCCACGTGCGCTTGCACGGGCCAGCGCCAGCCGTCCGGCAGGTCGGGGAAGAATGGGCCCGAGCCGCCCGCGCCGGTCAGGGTGCGCTCCAGACGGCCCGAACGGTCCATGACGACGAGCGAGTTGTGGATCAGGGCCGGGGTGCGGCCGGTATCGGAGGAGCGCCAGTGGTGCGGCTGTCCGAAGGGGTTGGGCGGCGGCTGGACGCGGTCGGTGAAGGTGTCGGAGAACAACCACAGGGTGCGGCCGTCGGGCAGCCGGACGGAGTGGGTGCCGTCGCCTGCGGTCCAGTCGTCCACCCGGGTGTTGTCGTTGCCGTAACGGGTGAACTCCTGGGTGAAGCCGGATTCGGCCGACCAGGAGGCCACCTTGCGCGCGGTGCACGCCGGGCCGGGGCGCTCGGGGAGTGCGAGGAGCAGCACGACGCCGGCGATCAGGGCGAGCGCCGCCGCCACGGCGACGGTCCGCCTCACCGGCACGCGCATGTCCCTCCTCGTCACAGTGGCGCGCCGCCCACCGTACAGAACCCGCCTCGGCGAGGGCCGCGAACCATCCCGACCTGCCAAGAATGCGGCGAACCGCCCACCACGGATGTCTACCGACGGGTAGCAACACCGCCGGAAGGGCGATCGTAGAGCTTCCCAACGGAGCAATCCCAGGTCAACGAGGGCAAGGTCACAGCCCGTGGCCCTGCTGCGGCTAACGACCGTTCGCCTAGCCTGCTGCCATGACCGCCCAGTCCCCCGAACTTCCTCTGGCCGCCGCGTTCCCGGACGCGGACCGCGAGCAGTGGCAGCGCCTGGTCGAAGGCGTCCTGCGCAAGTCGGGCGCCGCGGAGGCGACCGGCACCGCCGCCGAAGACGCGCTGGCCACCGCCCTTGAGGACGGCATCCAGATCCGTCCGCTGTACACCGCCGAGGACGCGCCCGAAGCCGCCGACGCCACCGGCCGCCCCGGCTTCCCGCCGTTCGTACGGGCCGGCCGCGCCACCGGCAGCACCGTCGCGGGCTGGGACGTACGGCAGCGGCACGCGGACACCGATCCGCGGCGCGCCAACGAGGCGGTCCTCGCCGACCTGGAGAACGGCGTCACGTCGCTGTGGCTGGCCGTCGGCGACGGCGGCGTGCCGGTGGCGGAGCTGGCCACCGCGCTGGACGGGGTCTACCTGGACCTCGCGGCCGTCGCCCTGGACGCGGGCGCGGACTTCGCCGGGGCGGCCGACGCGTGGTTCCGTCTCTGCGACGACAAGGGCGTGGCCCTCTCGGAGACCGCGGGCACTCTGGGCGCCGACCCGCTGGGCGTGCTGGCCCGTATCGGCCGCGCGGACGACCTGGCCGGGCGCCTGGAGGCGGCGGCCGGGCTGGCCCGGCGGTGCGCCGACGAGGCGCCCCGCACGCGCGCGCTGGCCGTGGACGCGCTGCCGTACCACGAGGCGGGCGGCTCGACCGCCGAGGAGCTGGGCTGCTCGCTGGCCACCGGCGTGGCCTACCTGCGGGAGCTGACCGCGGCGGGCCTCGGCGTGGACGCCGCCTGCGCGCAGCTGGAGTTCCGGTACGCGGCCACCGCCGACCAGTTCCTGACGATCGCCAAGCTGCGGGCCGCCCGGCGGCTGTGGTCGCGGGTCGCCGAGGTGTGCGGCGCCTCCCCCGCGGCTCGCGCGCAGCGTCAGCACGCGGTGACGTCCACGGTCATGATGACCCGTCGGGACCCGTGGGTGAACATGCTGCGCACCACCGTGGCGGGCCTCTCGGCGGGCCTGGGCGGCGCCGACGCCGTCACCGTCCTGCCGTTCGACGCGGCGCTCGGGCTGCCGGACGCGTTCGCCCGCCGTATCGCCCGCAACACCCAGTCGATCCTGCTGGAGGAGTCGCACCTGTCGAAGGTGATCGACCCGGCGGGCGGCTCCTGGTACGTGGAGCGGCTGACCGACGAGCTGGCCCGCGCCGCGTGGGGCTGGTTCCAGGAGATCGAGGCCGCGGGCGGGCAGGCCGCGGCGCTCGGCTCCGGGATGGTCGGCGAGCGGCTGGCCGCGACCTGGCGCAAGCGGTCCGAGGCCCTGGCGCACCGCCGTGAACCGGTCACCGGCGTCAGCGAGTTCCCGTTCCTGGCCGAGGCGCCGGTGGAGCGCGAGCCCGCGCCCGTACCGGCCGGCGGCGGGCTGCCGCGGGTGCGCCGGGACGAGGCGTACGAGGCGCTGCGCGCCCGCTCGGACGCACACCTGGCGGCCACCGGCAGCCGCCCGAAGGCGTTCCTCGCGGCGCTCGGCCCGGCCGCCGTGCACACCGCGCGTGCCACCTTCGCCTCCAACCTCCTCCAGGCGGGCGGCATCGAGCCGGTGCACGATCCGGTGTCGGTGGACGCGGAGTCGGCGGCGGAGGCGTTCCGGGCCAGTGGCGCGGGCATCGCCTGCCTGTGTTCGAGCGACGCGCTGTACGCCGAGCAGGCCGCCGGGGTCGCCGCGGCGCTCAAGGCCGCGGGCGCACGTCAGGTGCTGCTGGCCGGGAAACCGGGCGAGCAGCGGGAAGCATATGTACGAGCCGGAGTGGACGCGTTCGTCTTCGCGGGCTGCGACGCGGTCGAGGTGCTGACCTCGGCCCTGGATGTCATGGAGGTGGCGTGATGGAGCACGCGACAGGGCAGGCGGGCGCCATCCCGGACTTCAGCACGGTCGAGCTGGGCGAGCCGCAGGCTCCGGAGGGCGACGCGGCGCAGTGGACGGCCGCCGTCCAGGAGGCCACCGGCAAGGGCGTCGACGACCTGGTGTGGGAGACGCCCGAGGGCATCGAGGTCAAGCCGCTGTACACCGGCGAGGACCTGGCCGGGCTGGACTTCCTGCGTACGTACCCGGGCATCACGCCGTATCTGCGCGGCCCGTACCCGACCATGTACGTCAACCAGCCCTGGACCATCCGGCAGTACGCGGGCTTCTCCACCGCCGAGGAGTCCAACGCCTTCTACCGGCGCAACCTGGCGGCCGGTCAGAAGGGCCTGTCCGTCGCCTTCGACCTGCCGACCCACCGCGGCTACGACAGCGACCACCCGCGGGTGACCGGCGACGTCGGCATGGCGGGCGTGGCCATCGACTCGATCTACGACATGCGGCAGCTCTTCTCCGGCATCCCGCTGGACAGGATGACCGTGTCGATGACGATGAACGGCGCGGTGCTGCCCGTCCTCGCCCTGTACATCGTGGCCGCCGAGGAGCAGGGCGTACCGCCCGAGAAGCTGGCCGGGACCATCCAGAACGACATCCTCAAGGAGTTCATGGTCCGCAACACCTACATCTATCCGCCGCGCCCCTCGATGCGGATCATCTCCGACATCTTCGCGTACACCTCGCAGAAGATGCCGCGCTACAACTCCATCTCCATCTCCGGCTACCACATCCAGGAAGCGGGCGCGACGGCCGACCTGGAACTGGCGTACACCCTCGCGGACGGCGTGGAGTACCTGAAGGCGGGCATCGACGCGGGGATGGACGTGGACTCCTTCGCGCCGCGGCTCTCCTTCTTCTGGGCGATCGGCATGAACTTCTTCATGGAGATCGCCAAGCTGCGGGCCGCCCGGCTGCTGTGGGCCAAGCTGGTCCGGCGCTTCGACCCGAAGAACCCCAAGTCCCTTTCCCTGCGCACCCATTCGCAGACCTCCGGCTGGTCGCTGACCGCACAGGACGTGTTCAACAACGTCACGCGCACGTGTGTGGAGGCGATGGCCGCGACGCAGGGCCACACCCAGTCGCTGCACACCAACGCGCTGGACGAGGCCCTGGCGCTGCCCACCGACTTCTCCGCCCGTATCGCCCGCAACACGCAGCTCTTCCTCCAGCAGGAGTCGGGCACCTGCCGGGTCATCGACCCCTGGGGCGGCAGCGCGTACGTCGAGAAGCTGACCCACGACCTGGCGCGCCGGGCCTGGCAGCACATCGAGGAGGTCGAGGCGGCCGGCGGCATGGCCAAGGCCATCGACGCGGGCATTCCGAAGCTGCGCGTGGAGGAGGCCGCGGCCCGTACGCAGGCGCGGATCGACTCGGGGCGGCAGGCGCTGATCGGCGTCAACAAGTACCGGGTGGACACCGACGAGCAGATCGACGTGCTGAAGGTCGACAACTCCGCCGTGCGCGCGCAGCAGATCGACAAGCTGCGGCGGCTGCGCGAGGAGCGCGACGAGACGGCCTGCCAGGACGCGCTGCGCGCGCTGACCGCCGCCGCCGAGGCCGGCCCGGGCCAGGGCCTGGAGGGCAACCTGCTGGCACTGGCCGTGAACGCGGCCCGCGCGATGGCGACGGTCGGTGAGATCTCCGACGCACTGGAGAAGGTCTACGGGCGCCACTCCGGGCAGATCCGTACGATCTCCGGTGTGTACCGAGACGAAGCGGGCCCGTCCTCCGGCGTGGACCGGACCCGGGACCTGGTGGCCGAGTTCGAACGGGCCGAGGGGCGCCGGCCGCGCATCCTGGTCGCCAAGATGGGCCAGGACGGCCACGACCGCGGCCAGAAGGTGATCGCGACGGCCTTCGCCGACCTGGGCTTCGACGTGGACGTCGGCCCGCTGTTCCAGACGCCGGCGGAGGTCGCCCGGCAGGCGGTGGAGGCGGACGTGCACATCGTCGGCGTCTCCTCGCTGGCCGCCGGACATCTGACGCTGGTGCCCGCGCTGCGCGAGGAGCTGGCGGCGCAGGACCGGGAGGACATCATGATCGTGGTGGGCGGGGTGATCCCGCCGGGCGACATCCCCGCGCTGCACGAGGCGGGCGCCGCGGCCGTCTTCCCGCCCGGTACGGTGATCCCCGATGCCGCGTACGACCTGGTCAAGGACCTCGCCGGGGTCCTGGGCCACGACCTGTGAGCCACTGCGCCGATGCCTGAGACACCCCGGCCCCGAGCGGCCCGCAAGCGACCGACGATCGACATCGACCAGTACGCGGCGGGCGTGCGCGAGGGCTCCCGGGCCTGGATCGCGCGCGCCATCACGCTCGTGGAGTCCACCCGGGCCGACCACCGGGCGCTGGCGCAGCGGCTGCTGGTCGAACTGCTGCCGTACGCCGGCACGGCCCGGCGGGTGGGCATCAGCGGAGTGCCCGGGGTCGGCAAGTCGACGTTCATCGACGCGCTGGGCTCCCAGCTGACGGAGGCCGGGCACCGGGTCGCCGTGCTCGCCGTCGACCCGTCGTCCAGCCGTACCGGCGGCTCCATCCTGGGCGACAAGACGCGGATGGCGCGGCTCGCCGCGGACCCGGCGGCGTTCGTACGGCCCTCCCCCACCTCGGGCACGCTCGGCGGGGTGGCGCGGGCGACGCGGGAGTCCATCGTCGTGATGGAGGCCGCGGGTTACGACGTGGTGCTCGTCGAGACGGTGGGCGTCGGCCAGTCGGAGACGGCCGTCGCCAACATGGTCGACACGTTCCTGCTGCTCACCCTCGCCCGGACCGGCGACCAGCTCCAGGGCATCAAGAAGGGCGTGCTGGAGCTGGCCGACCTGGTGTCGGTCAACAAGGCGGACGGGCCGCACGAGCGGGACGCGAAGTCGGCGGCCCGGGAGCTGTCCGGCGCGCTGCGCCTGCTCCAGCCGCCGGACGCGGCCTGGACCCCGCCGGTCCTGACGTGCAGCGCCCGCGAGGGCACCGGTCTGGACACGGTGTGGGACCGCGTCGAGCAGCACCGCAAACTGCTGGAGTCCACCGGGGCGCTGGCGGACAAGCGGCGCGAGCAGCAGGTCGACTGGACGTGGTCGATGGTCCGCGAGCAGCTGCTGAACCGGCTCCGGGACCACCCCGGGGTGCGGGACGTGGCTCCGGAGGTGGAACGGGAGGTACGGGCGGGCACGCTGACGGCGACGCTCGCGGCGGAACGCATCCTGGACGCGTTCGGGATGCCGGGCGGCGGCGAGCTGTAGGACGCCGGTTCCTCACGCCGGGGACATCACCTCGTACAGGTTCCCGGCGTCGTCCTTGAAGAAGAGGCCGCGCGGGCACAGCGGGTGGTCGGTGCTGCCGTTGTCCGGGTGGGCGGGTTCGCTGCCGTAGGGAATTCCGGCTTCCCGTATACGGGCGAGGATCGCGTCGAAGGTGGCCGGGTCCACGTCGAACGCGAGGTGGTGGCCCTCCGGTTCCGGCACCGCCATGAAGTCGAGGGTCAGCTGATCGTTGACGCGGACCGGCGCGAAGTGCCCGTCGCGGCCGGCCGGCAACAGTTCCTCCAGCCCCATGACCGAGGCGAAGAACCGGGCCGCCGCGCGGTGGTCGGCGGCGGGCACGATGGTGTGGTTGAGCGTGACGGGCACGGGCCCTCCCCTGGGGTTGCTGAGGCGCACCACCGTACGGAGTGAGTACTCACTCCGTCAATGCCCGGCCCCCGAAATGCGCGACCGCCGCCGCCTCGAACCTCCGCTCCGCCACCGAGGCATAGGTGTCCGCGCGCCGCACCAGACACAGCGTGCGGCGGCAGCCCGGTACGTCCAGGCGCAGCCAGCGGACCGGCGCCTCGGCCGACTCGTTGCGGGCGATCTCCGGGATGAGCCCGATGCCGAGCCCGGCGCCGATCATGAACTGGGTCGCGGCCGGCTCGTCGCCCTCGCAGGTGATGACGGGGCTGCGGCCCGCCGCCGCGAACAGCCGGTCCAGCAGTTCACGCTGCCAGTGCCCGCGGCGGGTGGTGACGAACGGCTCGTCCGCGACCTCGTCCAGGCCGACGCGCTCGCGCCCGGCCAGCCGGTGGCCGACCGGCACGGCCAGCAGCACGTCCTCCTCCCTGAGCACCACCGACCGCAGCCCGGCGCCGCTCAGGGGCTGCGAGGCGATGCACAGGTCCACCTCGCGGTCCCGGAGCTGACGGGCCATCACCTCCGCCGTCGACTGATGGAGCCGGATCTCGACTCCGGGGTGCGCGGCCCGGAAGGCGGACAGCAGCGAGGTGAGCGTCAGCAGCGTCTCGGCGGCGACCACGACCCGCCCCTGGTCCAGGCCCGCGGCGTCCGCCAGTTCGCGCCGCGCGTCGTCCAGCTCGCCGAGCGCGCGCTCGACGCGGCGCAGGAAGGCGGCGCCGTACCGGTTGAGGCGGATCGACCGCCCCTGCCGGTCGAAGAGCGGCACGCCCAGCTCCGCCTCCAGCCGGGCGACCGTCCGGCTCACCGCGGGCTGTGCGACCCGCAGTTCGGCCGCCGCCCGGCTGATGTGCTCGTGCCGGGCCACCATCCGGAACGTCCGCAGGGCCGTCAGGTCCACGCCGGCCCCCGCTCAGACGGTGAGGCCGCCGTCGACGGGCAGGACCGCGCCCGTCACGTACGAGGCCCGGTCGCTGAGCAGCCACGCGGCGGCCTGCGCCACCTCTTCGGGGGCGGCCGCGCGGCGCAGCGGGGTGCGGGAGGTGAGCCGGTCGAGGAGGCCGGGTTCGCGGGCGGCCCAGTCCTCGATCATGGCGGTCATGGTGGTTCCGGGGGCGACGGCGTTGACGCGGATGCCCTGCGGGCCGTACTCGACGGCGGCGGTCTGGGTGAGGCTGTTCACGGCCCGCTTGGAGGCGCCGTACAGGCTCATCCCGGCGGACGGCTTGAGGCTGCCGACGCTGCTGTTGTTGACGATCGCGCCGGTGCCGGCGGTGGCGAGGATCGCCCGTATCTCGGCGGCCATCGCCAGCCAGACGCCCCGGTGGTTGACGGCGGTGATCCGGTCGAACTCCGCCACGGGGATCTCGGCCAGCGGGGCGTGCGCGATGCCCATGCCCGCGTTGTTGAACGCGCCGTCCAGGCGGCCGTGGCGCTCGACGGCCGTGTCCACCACCCGCTGTACGGCGTCCGCGTCCGCGAGGTCGGCGACGACGTGCTCGGCGCTGCCGCCCGCCGCGCGTATCTCCTCGGTGACGGCGGCCAGTTCCGGTTCGGTCCGCGCGGTCAGCACGACCGCGGCGCCCTCCCGCGCGAACAGCCGCGCCGCGGCGGCGCCGATGCCCCGCCCCGCCCCGGTGATCAGCAGAACCTTGCCGTCCAGCAACCGCCCGCCGTCCGTACCCGGTTGTTGCGTACCCGTCGTCTGTGTCATGCCGATCATTGTGCAGGAGGCCGCGGGAACGCTCCGCCGTGGCCGTGGTCTGCGCCGTGGCCTCCGTGTCCGTCGTGCCCGGGTACGGTGCCGTCGGGCTTGGCGATGAGGAGGAGCCCCGCCAAGCCCATGTCGGAGTGGCTCTGGACCTGGCAGTGGTACCTCCAGGCTCCGGCATCCGCGCCCTCGCCCGCGACGAACTGGAAACCGAAGGAGCCGGCGGGGCCGGTGATCTTGTTGTCGATGGGTCGTCGCCCCACCGGACACCGACACGCCCCCGCCGCGCACCTCCGCGACCACCGAGGGGCAGCGCAACTCGGACGGCGACCACACCGGGCGCGCCACCGTGACGGTCACCGCCACCGGCGCCGGTTCCGGTGTCGCCGCGACCGAGTACTCGCTCGACGGCCGCCGGTACGCGTCCGGCCGCATCGGCCTCCAGGTGCGCGGGGCGTCCGACGCGAGCTCGTACCGGCGGCACGGTGGTTGGCGCGCACGGGGCGGCGGGTGCGGGTGCCGCCGCCCCGTTCCGGCATCAGCGGATGTTGACGTCGATGCAGGCGTAGAAGGCGTTGGCGGTGTCCGCGACGTTCCAGACGGCGAGCACCTTCTGCTTGCCCTTGATGCCCTGGAAGTTCACGTTGTGGGTGACCGTGGCCGGCGGCTTGGCCCCGTGGTCGTTGATTTCGGCGATCTTGCGGCCGCCGATGAAGTACTGCCAGGTGCTGGTGCGGTGCTGGGCCGTCAGCCGCCAGGTGAAGTTCTGGGAGCCGCCCACCGAGGTGGCCTTCCAGCCCTTGCTGTCGTCGTCGAGCTCCCGGAACCGGGCGTTGCCGCCGCTGCAGCTCTTGAGGCCCTTGGGGCCCTCGACGCTCTGCGGCTCCCACTTGATGTCTCCGCAGGAGACGGTGCCCGCCGCACACTGGGCCTGGCGGCTGGCCGGGGCGTTCACATAGCCGTGCGCGCTGGCCGAGCCGGCCGGCAGGGTCACGACGAGCAGCGGGGCCAGCGCGGCGCCGACGGCGGTGGCGATCTTTCTCTTCTGGTGCATGTCGACTCCTTCACGGTGGAGGCCCGGCCCGGGACAGACGTCTGCCGGCGCTGTCGCGCCGTACGTCCGGTTCGGGTGGACCTCGCTGGTGGGGGTGGGTGACGCGAAGGTGTGGTGCACGACGCGCGGGGACCGCTGCCGCCCCGGTGGTGCGGTGCCGACTGGGTGGGGAGGACCGGATTCCCGTGCGCCAATTGGTCTAGACTTTACCGATCGGCAGGCCCCGGTCAAGAGGTCGGACTTCAACTTCTTATACCCCGGGCGTCACTTGAGCCCCAGAAGGAACTACCCCGTTCAGACCTTGGGAATGTCGAAATACCGGTTCATGTTGGCCGCCAGCCCCAGATCGCCGGACACCTTGATCTTGCGGGTGAGCACCATCGTCACCGGACTGCCGTTGCCCGACACCAGCCGCAGGAACTCCGCGTCGCCCATCCGCAGCGTCAGCCGGGGCTCGGCCGCGCCCGTGCCTTCGCGGACCGTGCAGACCCCGTCCGCGAGCGTGGTCTCGTAGACCGCCTCCCGCTCGCCGGTGATCCGCCAGCGGATCACCGCGCGCAGCTCCCCCGCCTCCTCGGGCCGGAACTGCCGCTCCATCCGCCCGAAGATCTCACCGAGCACCCGGTCCCGCAGCTCACCGCGCGCGAGGTCGGTGATCTCCCGGGCCGACAGCCCCTTCACGATCCGCGCGAACTCCTGCGGCGTGACGCTCGCGAAGTCCAGCTCGGCCAGCAGCGACCTGACGTCTCGGGCCACGGCACTCTCCTCATGACGGAAATCCACTTCCAGCATGGTGCACGCCCGGCATACCGGACCGCCGCCCGGGGCCGCCCTCCGGCGCGTCCCGGCTTCCCCACCCGCCACATCCGGCCGCCGGGGCACCGCTTCGCGCCGTTCCCGCGCGGCGGGCGGCCCGCAAGGGGTTGGCGGCGCACGTACCGGTTACCCGTTGGCCTGTGCACCGCGCGGAGGCGGCCGTTCCGACGTACGCGCCTCCCCTCCCCCCGCAGCGCACCGGACCAGCGGCCGCGGCCTCCGCACGGCGCGCCGGCGGGAGGTGGGGCACCGGGAACAAGGAGCACCGCCATGTCCGGAAACCGGAGCGTCCGCCGCGTCACGCTGGCCGCCGCCCTGTCGGCCCTCGCCGTCACCGCGCCCGCCGGAGCCGGCGCCGCCGCGCCCGCCCCCGCGCCGGCCGGCGACCAGGCCGAGGTCCCCGCCCGCAGCGGCAGTACGGAATCGGCCGTCGACCGGGTCGCCGACTTCTACGGCAGCTATCTCGACGTCGTGCACGACCAGGGCCGCGGCACGCTGGCGGAAGCGCTGCGCGTCCACTATCTGACCCCCGAGCTGCGGGCGCACCTGGCGAACTGGGAGCGGCGCGAGCACGCGGACGGCGTGCTGCGCGCCCAGGACGCCCCGCGGGCCTGGCGCGTCACGTACAACGACAGCGCCATGGGCCGCGCCTGGACCCGCGTCCGCCTCACCTTCGGCAGCGCCGAGCACCCGCGCCACACCCATCTGCTCGTCACCTGCGACCTCAATACTCTGCGGATCACGGACATCCAGCCGGACACCGGGAAGTAGCCGCACGGCCGCCCCCGCCTGCCCGTACGCGCACGGCCGTCCCCGCCTGCCCGTACGCGCACGGCAGCCGCGCCGGGCCGCGCTTGTGCAGCGCGGACCCGGCGCGGCGTCCCCCGTCCGGCCGGTTTCCCCCGTTCGGCCGTCGTCCCCCGTCGGACGGTGTCAGCAGTTCAGGTAGGCGACGTGGATCCAGACCCCGGTGCGGCCGCCCCACAGGTCCCCCATGATCCAGTTGCCCTGCTGCCCGCGCGCGTTCAGCTTCTGGCCGGCGTTGACCTTCCCGAGGACCGGGAAGTTCTCGCCGGGCCCGCCGCGGAAGTTGACCCCGTTGTCGTTGACGGTGCACACCTGGGCGGCGGCCTTCTGCGCGGCGTGCGACGGCGCGGCGGAGCGCTCCGGCTGCGCGGCGGCGTGGGCGGCGCCGGTGGTGGCGAGGAGGCTGCCGGCCGCTGCGGTCGCGACGGCCAGCTTGGCGATGGTCCTGGTGACTGCGGTCCTGCGCATGGTGCGTGTCCTTCCCGTGCTGCTTTCCCCGTGGTGTGCGGTGGGCGCTGCCGTTGCCGTGCAGCTCCCTGCCTTACGAGATCCACCGTGCGCCGCGATGGGCCGCAGCGGTACCTGACGTCTGTCAGGACCGGAACAACACCGCAGGTCACAGGGGTGTCAACGGGAGTACCGGGCGAGCTGGCGGGCCACCCTGTCCACGTAGTCGCGGGTGCGGGCCGGCACGCCGCCGGTGTCCAGGACGACCCGGCTGCTGGTGCGGTAGCCCGCCGCGACCAGCTCGGGCAGGCCGTCGCGCAGCCCGCCCGCCTTGAACTGCTGGGCGAGCCAGCACAGGTAGGAGCCCATGGAGGCGATGGCGTCGGGCGGCGACCAGTAGTCCTTGCGGCCGTCGTGGTCGCCGTCCACGGCCCAGGCGTGGAAGACGCGCGGGGTCCACATCGCGATGCCGTACTCGTCCTTGCGCCGCGCGTGCGGGTCGAAGCCGCTCTCCGTCTTGAGCATGGCGGCGATCAGAGCGGGCGTCACCTCCTGCTCCGCGCAGCGCTCGGCGGCCCGGGTGATGTACGGGCGCAGGGCGCGCGGTACGTCGGAGTCCTCCGGCAGCGCCCCGGCGATGCCCCCGGCGGACGGCGAGGCGGAGGCCGAGGCGGGCGATGACGCGCCGGCGGCTGCCGGGCCCGACCTGCTGTCGGAGGTGAGCAGCACACCGGCGCTCCCGGCCAGGGCGAGGAGCAGCGCGGCACCGGCGGCCGGCAGCGCCGGACGGCGTGCGGCACGGCGCCGTACGCCGGGCGCGTCGCACAACCGCCGTACGCGCCGGGGCAGCTCCGCTGCGGTGTGCCGGGCTCGCGACGCGTGGTCGGGCAGCAGGCAGTCACCGATCAATTCCCGCCACCCCGGCGGCAGTTGCCCGTCCAGCCGGAGCGGCGCGCCGCCGTGCGCGTACGTCTGCGCGGCGAGGGCGCGGGCCCGTGCCGTACGGCCGGGGAAGGGGTGCCGGCCGCCGGTGAGCACCTGGTGGGCCAGCACGCCGTACGCCCAGATGTCGGCCGTGGGGCGCACCGTCGCGCCGCGCTGCCCGGTGCGCTGCGACCACCACTCGGGCGGTACGTGGTCGAGCGAGCCGAGCGGCGGTACGTACGCGTGGCTGCCCTCCAGTTCGGCGGCGAGGCCGAAGTCGGCGAGCCATGCCGTGCCGTCCGGCGCGAGAAGGATGTTGGCCGGTTTCAGGTCCCCGTGCACCCAGCCGCGCCCGTGGAGGTGGGCCAGCCCGTCGGCGACCTCCCGCAGGAGCCGCGGCCCGTCCCGCAACGGGACCCCGGCCGCGTCGGCGAGCAGGTCCCGCAGGCTGCGCTCGGCCCGGTCCATGACGAGGGCGGTGAGCCCGTCCAGTCCGGGGTGGTCCGGGTCGTCGATGGTGAGTGCCGCGTGGGTCCGTACGAGGTGCGGATGGTCGGCCTCCAGGCTGAAGCGGACCTCCCGGCGGACCAGTTCGTCCATCCAGGCGCGCTGGCCCGGCGCGAGCAGGTCGGTGCGCAGGATCTTGACGGCGGCCTGGCGGCCGTCGGCGGTGTGCTCGGCGGCGTACACGCTGCCCCAGCTGCCCGCCCCGATGGGCCCGCCCAGCCGCCAGTCGCCGATCCGGTAGCCGGGCCGGATGCCGGGCGGCGGGGTGGCACTCGCTCCGTCCATCGCGCGCCCCTCAGACCGCCCGGCGCCTCACCGCCGGCCTCCGGGGGCCAGCAGGGCGAGGTGCTCCTCGCGGATCAGATCGAAGCGCAGCGCGAAGGTGACGAGTTCGTCGCGCTTGCCGCCGCCGCGGGCGTCCGGCTCCGCCGGGCCGCCGGCGCGCAGCCGCAGCTTCACCGAGGTCAGGTAGTCGATGTGGTAGTTGACTGCGGAGCGGGTCAGCCCGCGGCACGCCTCCAGCGGGCGCAGCCGCTCCAGCACGTCGCCGACGCCCGGCACCGCGCCGCTGGAGGCATCGCGCAGGCGCGGCTCGCACAGGGCGAGGAGCACGAGGAAGTACTTCGAGGTCGGGTCGAGCGCGAAGGGGCTCATCGTCGGCTCGCCCACCCCGTCGTACGGTGCGCCGTCCAGGTACGCGTGTTCCGGCGCGAACACCTTGAAGGACGCCTCGCCCCGCGTCGCGGGCAGCAGCACCCGGGAGAACTCGAACGGCACCGGAGCCCCGAGCCGCCCCGGCGCGACCTTGATGTGCTCCCCGGCGCCCTCCATGTTCTCCACGACGCAGGTCACCGCGCGGCTGAAATTGGACAGCCGCCAGTAGTCCTCCGCGGCGGTGAGCTGCCCCGCCAGCCGTGAGACGCCCGGGTCGGACAGGGGGACGGCCACCGGCGCGCCCGG
The DNA here is from genome assembly GCF_001279365.1 of Streptomyces sp. NRRL F-5755. Lineage (NCBI taxonomy): Bacteria > Bacillati > Actinomycetota > Actinomycetes > Kitasatosporales > Streptomycetaceae > Streptomyces > Streptomyces sp. NRRL F-5755. The sequence continues at coordinate 51,676 of NZ_LGCW01000184.1, forward strand.
CGCGCCGCGCCCGAAATCCGCGGTGTCCCCCGGTCCCAGCCGCAGCAACCGCGGCCCACCACGCCCTTCGCCCTCCCCTTCGGGCAGTTGCACGATCACGGTGTCCATGGCTCTTCCCCCGTTTCCGCCGTTCCCGCACCGGCACGTCCACCCGTACCACGCGCCGCCCCGGCATCCGGCTCCTGGAGGGCGGTGGTTCCGGCCGATCCCGGGCGGTGCGGGCGGGGGCTGCCCACACCCGGCGGTCCGGACCGGACCTGACGCCATGCCGGATGCTTCGCCGCAGGTCAGCTCCCTGTCCCGCTGGTGGGATAGGTTCGGTCGACAGTCCGTTCGCCCAGGAGGTTGTCCGTATGCCCATCGTCGTCGCCACGATCAGGACGAAGCCCGGCGAGCTGGAGACGGCTCTCGACGTCTTCCGTTCGCACGCGCCGGCCGTCCATCAGGAGGAGGGCTGCCTGCTGTACGCGGTGCACGCGGGCGAGGACCGGGTGGTGGTCGTGGAGAACTGGGCGGACCAGGCAGCGCTGGACGCCCACTCCCGGGGCGCGGCGCTCGCGGAGATCGCGAACGGGGTCAGCGGGCTGCTCGCGGCACCGATGGATGTGGCCGTGCTGGACGCGGTGCCGATGGGCGACCCGGGCAAATCCACGCTTTGAGCACATCCGGCGAGATGGCATCGGCAAAAGACAGGCAAACACTCCGTCAATTCCTCGCCATTGAAAACCTGTCATTTCGGACGATGCGCAATTTCCGCGCGCGGCCGGCGGTCCGCAATACGCGGCCGCGGCCGCGCGTATACCTTCCCGGCGGCCCCGCCCCCCGTTAACCGGCCATTCTCGCGAGCCGCCGAGGGCCGCCCAGCAGCAGCCTGACCTGCCGCTTCCCGTACCCGAATTGCGGGCGCGCGAGGCCGCCGCACGCGCGAACGCCCGCGGCGTCCCGCCATTGTTGGCCAGATATCCCCGCCTCGGTAAAAGGCCCGCCAACGCACGTTCGCGCCAACTTGGAACCCTTGATCGACGGCCGTTAGCATGGAAATGGTTGTCCGGGGCAACTAACGACCCGTCATGCCCCGGGATCTAGGAGGAATCACCTATGCCCGACACCGCGCACGACTTCCGCACCTACGTGGAGGAGAACCTCGACGCGCTGGGGGCCGACCCCGGGCGCGTGGCGCTGGTGCACCAAGGGCGACGCGTCACCGCGGGTGAGTTCCGCGCCCTCGTCCACCGCATGGCCCGCGCGATGCGGAAGCAGGGCATCGACCGCGGCCGGACCGTCACACTGCTCAGCGGCAACCTGCCCGAGACCGTCGCCGCCCGCTACGCCGCCAACCTCATCGGCTGCCGGGTCAACCACCTCTACAACAAGCTCTCGGCCGACGTGCAGGCCACCATCGTCAAGGACGTGGAGACCGCCGCGCTGATCGTCGACCCCCGGTTCGACGAGCGCGCCGCCGAGCTGACCGCGCTGGCCCCGGTGCCGACCGTACTGACCCTGGGCCCCGCGAAGACCGGCACCGACCTGCTGGAACTGGCCTCCGCCGAGAGCGACGAGCCGGTGCCGAGCGGCGCCCGGCCCGAGGACATCTGCACCATCCGCCACACCGGCGGCACCACCGGCCACCCCAAGGGCATCTGCACCACCTACGGGCAGGTCCGCACCTTCGTCGCCGACAACGACGAGGACGCGGGCGACGCCAAGGTGCTGTGGGAGCGCCCCGCCGACCAGGAGGGCAACCGGCTGCTGGTGTGCACCACGCTGGCGCACGCGGCCGGCATGATGGCCGACGTCACGCTGCGCGAGCACGGGCTCGTGGTGCTCCTGGAGGACTTCGACCCGGCCGAGGTGCTGGCGACGATCGAGCGGGAGAAGATCACCCACCTGTTCCTGCTGCCGCCGCTGCTCTACCGGCTCACCGACCACCCGGACGCCGCCACCACCGACACCTCCAGCCTGCGCTGCCTGACCTACGGCGGCTGCCAGTCCTCGCCCGCCCGCATCGCCGACGCCATCCGCCGCTTCGGCCCGGTGCTGGTGCAGTTCTACGGGCAGAACGAGGCCGGCGGCATCAGCGTGCTGCCCGCCGAGGACCACGACCCGGACAACCTGGAGCGGCTGCGCTCGGCCGGCCGCGTCCTGCCCAACGTCGAGGTCGCGGTGCGCGACGAGAACGGCCGCGACCTGCCGCGCGGTGAGCACGGCGAGATCTGCATCCGTTCGGCGAGCATCATGCAGGGCTACTGGAAGCAGCCCGGGCTGACCGCCGAGGTGCTGCGCGACGGCTGGCTGCACACCGGCGACATCGGCTTCCTGGACGCCGACGACTACCTGACCATCGTCGACCGGATCAAGGACATGATCGTCGTGGTGGGCGGCCATGTGTACACCACCGAGCTGGAGGACCTGCTCAACTCGCACCCCGGCGTCCTGCAGAGCGCCGTCTTCGGTGTGCGGGACGAGGACCGGATGGAGCAGGTGTACGCGACCGTGGTGCTCGCCGACGGCGCGGACGTCGACGCGGACCAGCTGCGCGCGATGGTGCGCGAGGCGCGCGGCGCGATGTACGAGCCGGCCCACATCGAATTCGTCGAGCAGCTGCCGCTGACGGACGCCGGCAAGCCGGACAAGAAGCAGCTGCGCGCGCAGGCGACCCGTACGGCCGTCTGACGCCACGGAGCACGCCCGGACCGGCCCGCCGCCTCACCGAGGCGCGGGCCGGTCCGTCGTACGTGGCGGGCCTGCCCGGACGAGCGGGACCGCCACCCGGAGCAGCGCGCCATGCGGGCCCGCCCCGCCCCGCCTACGCTCGGTACGGTCACCGTCACCAAGGGCTGTCCGGCCGGGCCGCCCGTCCACGAGCACAGGCACGGAGGCTCGCCCATGCCGGAGCTGTTCATCGGGGGTCAGTGGACCGCCGCGGCCGACGGGGAGGTGCGCGAGATCCGCTGCCCGGCGGACGGCACACCGGTCGCCACCGTCGACGAGGCGGGCGCCGCGGACGCGGCCGCCGCCGTCACCGCGGCCCGCGCGGCGTTCGACGACGGGCCGTGGCCGCGCACCCCGGCCGCGGAGCGCGGGCGGCTGCTGCTGCGCGTCGCCGACCTGCTGGAGCGCGACAAGGACACGTACGCGCGGGCCGAGTCGCTGGACACCGGCAAGCGGTTCGTGGAGAGCCAGTACGACATGGACGACATCGCGAACTGCTTCCGCTACTTCGGCGATCTCGTGGCGTCCGGCAACGACGGGCGGGTGGTGGACACCGGGCAGCCCGAGGTCGACAGCCGGGTGGTGTACGAGCCGGTCGGCGTCTGCTCGCTGATCACCCCGTGGAACTACCCGCTGCTGCAGACCGCCTGGAAGGTGGCCCCGGCCGTCGGCGCGGGCGACACATTCGTCCTCAAGCCCAGCGAACTGACCCCGCACACCGCGATCCTGCTGATGCGGACGCTGGCCGAGGCGGGGCTGCCGGACGGGGTGGCCAACCTGGTGCTCGGCGCCGGCGGCGCGGTCGGCGCGCCGCTGACCACCGACGAGCGGGTGGATCTGGTGTCCTTCACGGGCGGGCTGGTCACCGGGCGGCGCATCATGGCCGCCGCCGCGCCCACCGTGAAGAAGATCGCGCTGGAGCTGGGCGGCAAGAACCCCAACCTGGTCTTCGCCGACACCGACTTCGACACCGCCGTGGACTACGCGCTGATGGCGGTGTTCCTGCACTCCGGGCAGGTCTGCTCGGCGGGCGCGCGGCTGCTGGTCGACGACGAACTGCACGACGACTTCGTGGACGAGATCGTGCGCCGGGCGCGCGCGATCCGGCTGGGCGGACCCTTCGACGAGGACGCGCGCAGCGGGCCGCTGATCTCCGCCGAGCACCGCGACAAGGTGGAGAAGTACGTGGCGGCGGGGCTGGCCGAGGGTGCGGTGCTGCGCTGCGGCGGCGAGCGCCCGGACGACCCGCGCCTGCGGAACGGCTTCTTCTATCTGCCGACCGTGCTGGACGAGTGCTCCCCCGGGATGTCCGTGATCCGTGACGAATCGTTCGGCCCGGTGCTGACCGTGGAGCGGTTCCGCACCGAGGAGGAGGCGGTGGCGCTCGCCAACGACACCGTCTACGGGCTGGCCGCGGGCGTCTGGACGCAGAGCGTGGAACGTTCGCACCGGGTGGCCGCCCGGCTGCGGGCCGGCACCGTGTGGATCAACGACTTCCACCCGTACGTACCGCAGGCCGAGTGGGGCGGCATGAAGCAGTCCGGCGTCGGACGGGAGCTGGGCCCGGCCGGGCTGGCGGAGTACCAGGAGGCCAAGCACATCTGGCGCAACACCGCGCCCCGGCCGCAGCGGTGGTTCGAGTGAGCGGCGCCGGGCCCGCGGCGGGCGGGACGGCGGACGGCGGCGGGCAGGGCGACGGCGCGGACACCGCGCCCGCTGGGGAGGAGACCGATACCTCCAGCGACGACGATTCGCTCGCGGAGCTCGGCTACAAGCCCGAACTCAAGCGCACCCTCGGCAACTTCCACACGTTCGCGGCCGGCATCAGCTACATCTCGATCCTCACCGGCACCTTCCAGCTCTTCTACTTCGGTGTCAACCACGGCGGGCCCGCCTACTGGTGGTCCTGGCCGATGGTCTTCTGCGGCCAGCTGATGGTGGCCCTGTGCTTCTGCGAGATGGCCGCCCGCTACCCGGTGGCCGGCTCGGTCTACAACTGGTCCAAGAAGCTCGGCGGCCCGCACGTGGGCTGGCTCGGCGGCTGGATGATGATGACCGCGACCATGGTCTCGCTGGCCGCGGTGGCGCTCGCCTACCAGGTCACACTGCCGCAGATCTCCTCGTTCTTCCAGTTCGTCGGCGACGGCAGCGGCCGCACCGACCAGGCCGCCAACGCGGTGCTGCTCGGCGCCGTGCTCGTGGTCTTCACCACCCTGGTCAACGCCTTCGGGGTCAAGCTGATGGCGCAGATCAACTCGGCCGGGGTGGCCATCGAGCTGATCGCGGCCCTCGCGCTGATCGTGCTGCTGGCCGCGCACATCACCCGGGGCCCCGGCGCGGTCACCGAGACGTACGGGCTGGGCCGGGAGGAGTCGCTGGGCTACCTCGGCGCGTTCCTCACCGCCTCCCTCGCCTCCGCGTACGTCATGTACGGCTTCGACACGGCGTCCTCGCTCGGCGAGGAGTCCAAGGACCCCGGCCGCAACGCGCCGCGCGCCATCCTGCGGGCCCTGTTCGCCTCGTTCCTCATCGGCGGCCTGATCCTGCTGTTCGCGCTGCTGGCCACGCCCGACCTGCACGACAAGCGGCTGGCCGTGGACGGCCTCCAGTACGTCGTGCTGAGCGCGCTCGGCACGACCATCGGCGACATCATGCTGTGGTGCGTGGTCATCGCGATCACGGTGTGCGCGCTGGCCGTGCACACCGCCGGCATCCGGCTGGCGTTCGCCATGGCCCGGGACACCAACCTGCCGGCCGCCTCGCTGCTCGCCCGGGTCAGCCCGCGCTTCCAGACGCCGGTGGCGCCCGCGGTGATCATCGGGTGCATCGCGGTCTGCATCCTGCTGGTCAACATCAACCAGCCGCAGATCTTCTCGGTGATCACCAGCATCGCCATCATCATGATCTACGTGGCCTATCTGATGGTCACCGTGCCGATGCTGGTACGGCGGCTGCGCGGCCAGTGGGAACCGGCCGAGGGCAAGTTCTCGCTGGGCCGCTTCGGCCTGCCGGTCAACATCCTCGCCGTCCTGTGGGGCACCGCGATGGCCACCAACCTCGCCTGGCCGCGCGCCGAGGTCTACAACGCGAACGGCCCCCAGCACTGGTACCTGCGCTGGGGCGCCTTCCTGTTCGTGGGCATCGTCGCTGTCGGCGGCTTCACGTACTACTGGTTCATCCAGCGCAAACGCACCTGCGTCCTGGCGGGCCACGCGGCGGAGACCCCGGCGGAGGAGCCGGACGGGCCTGAAGGGCAGGGCGCCGCCGCGGCACCCTGATCCGGCCGCGCCCTCCGCGCCCCACAGCACCCCGGTCCGCGGGCTCCCCAGGGAGCCCGCGGACCTCGTCGTACCCCGGCAGCTAAACGGAATTTCACATTCCGCCAGCCCGGCGCACACCTGTACCAATCTGTGACACAAATATCCGTTTCTCCAGGCAACCGATCATGCCGGTCCAGCCGTCTGGATGGTCGGCGGTTGCCGACAACCGGCCCGGCGGTCCGTGACCGCGCCGGGGTCCGGGGTGGTGCCCGCCACAGCCAGTTGTGTTGCTTTGGAGGGAACCCCACGTGCACGTCAGATCAGCCCGTCGCACAGTCCTGCTGTCCGCCGCCCTGGCGGGGGCCGCGCTGCTGACCGCGTGCGGAGCGGAGGGCGGCTCGCAGGCGGCGGACAAGCCGGCGGCGAAGGTGACCGTGACCCCGGCGGCGGGCAGCAAGTCGGCCAAGCTCGGCTCGCCGATATCCGTGAAGGTCTCCGGCGGCAGCCTGACCGCCGTCGAGGCCAAGGACGAGAAGGGGGAGAAGGTCGAGGGCAAGCTGTCCGGCGACGGTACGTCCTGGACCTCGGCCGGCAAGGTCAAGCCGGGGACCACGTACACCGTGCACACCAAGACGAAGTCCGGCGACGGCAAGGAGTCGGCCTCCGACGCGAGCTTCACCACCGAGAAGGCCGACAAGGTCAACAAGCTCACCAACACGCCGTCCAACGGGCAGACCGTCGGCACCGGCATGCCGATCTCGATCCTGTTCGACAACCCGGTCGACAAGGACCAGCGCGCCGAGATCCAGAAGTCGCTCAAGGTCACCACGCAGCCGCAGGTGGAGGGCGCCTGGGGCTGGGTCAAGGATTGGTCCGGCAAGGACCGCATCGACTGGCGGCCGAAGACCTACTGGCCGTCCGGCACCAAGGTGTCGGTCAAGGGCGGCCTGGGCGGCGTGAATTCCGGCAAGTCCGGCGGCTGGTTCGCGCGCGACTACGACTTCGGGTTCACCATCGGCCCGGACCACAAGGCCGTCATCGACGTCCCGTCGCACAGCATGACCCTGTACGAGAACGGCAAGGCCGTCGGCACGATCCGGGGCTCCGCGGGCTCGCCGCAGGACCCGACGCGCGGCGGCGTGCACACCGTACGCAGCAAGAACGCCGCCGAGACGATGGACTCCTCCACCATCGGCCACGGCAACGAGTGGATGCTCGACTCGAAGTGGGTGACCCACCTCACCGCGTCCGGCACCTTCCTGCACTCGGCGCCCTGGAACAAGTCGATCGGCGTGGTCAACAACAGCCACGGCTGCTTCGGCATGACGACCTCGGACGCCAAGCGGGCCTACGACTTCCTGACGATCGGCTCCACCGTCGAGGTGAAGAACACCTCCAGCACGAAGAAGACCGATGTCGGCAACGGCCTGGAGGTCTGGCAGGAGAGCTGGGAGCAGTGGCAGCAGCGCAGCGCCGTGAAGTAACCGTTACGGCGGCGGTGCCGCGCGGGCGCTTCGGCGCCTGACTGTGCGAGCGTGTGGTGGGGCTCCCCCGGAGGCGGGGCGGGCCCCACCCGTGGTTGCGGACGTGTTCGGACCACACCCCCGTGCCGGTCCGAACTGTCCGCCCCGCTTCACACCAGAGTCTTTGACTCAGGTGTGAAGAATAGAGGCTACGGGCGGAGCGTGCCAGCCCACGGGGGTGGGAGTGCCGATCCGTCCCGGCGACCGGACCACTACAGTGGAAGTCTCACGTTTGGCCTTGAAGGGAGCGCGGCGCGATGGGGGACGAGGACCGCGGGCCGGTCAGCCTGGCCGAAAAGCTGGACCGGCTGTTCCAGGAACGAAGTCGTGAGCGGGGCAAATCGCTGTCCGCCAACGACGTCGCCACCGAGATCAACATCAGGGCGGGCGAGCAGGTGATCTCCGGCAACTACATCTGGCAGCTGCGCAAGGGCAAGCGGGACAACCCGACCAAGCGCCACATCGAGGCGCTGGCGGAGTACTTCGGCGTGCCGGCCGCGCACTTCCACGACCAGCGGGACACGGGTCCCGGCGGCGGGTCCGCCGACCGGCCCGACCAGCCGCCGGAGCTGCTGGAGGCGATGCAGGACGCGGGCGTCATCGCGATGGCCGCGCGCTTCATGGACATGTCCGCCGAGTCCCGTACGGCCGTACTGGAGATGATCGACCGGGTGCGGAAGCTGGAAGGGCTGCCGGACGTCGGCGGTGCGACGGGCGTCCAGGGCGCCGATCCGGCCGGCAATCCGGGAGAAACCTGGCGTACCGCCCGCTGATCCATGACGCCGACCGACTTACGCCCCGCGCCGATACCGGCCGCTCCCCCGCCCGCCGCCGGGCCGGGGAACCGGGCGGCCGGGGCCGCGGCAGCCCGCGGGCCCGCACACGACCCCGCCGGGGAGGGGCCATCCCGCACTGCATGAGACTGGCACGTGTACCTTTCATGGCCGAGGCCGAAGGAGAGCACGCCATGAAGTTCACCCGGCGACCGGACCGTGTGCGGGACGGCTGTGCGGAGCGGCTGCGGGGACTGCACATTCCGCGCCCCTTCGAGCTGGGTGCCTTCCTGGACCGGCTCGCCGAACAGCGCGGCCGCCCGATCCATCTGGAACCCCAGGTCACCCCGCCCGCCGGGCCCTGCGGCCTGTGGATCGCCACCGGCCGGGCCGACTACGTCTTCTACGATGCGGCCACCACCGCGCTGCACCGCGACCACATCGTGCTGCACGAGGTCGGCCATATGCTCAGCGGCCACTCCAACCTGCTCTCCGGAGAGGTCGCGCAGACCCTGGTGCCCGACCTCGACCCCGGTTCGGTGGAATCCGTTCTGGGCCGCAGCCACTACAGCGACCAGGACGAGCAGGAAGCCGAGATGATCGCCTCGCTGATCCTGCGCCGCGCCGACCGCACCCCCGCCCGCCGACCGGCGACGTCCCAGCAGGCCGAGGTCCTCAGCCGCATGGACGACGTCTTCGGCTCCCCGAAGCGACGGTAGAACTGAAGATGGTCAACGTTCTCTTCCTGTCCATAGCGGCCGTCCTGCTGCTCGCGGCCGCCTACAAGGCACGGCCGCTGCTGCGCCGGCCGCGGCCGCGCGGCCTGGGCGCCCTGTGCGGTTTCCTGACCGGACTGGGCGCCTCTCTGGTGTTCCTGACGCCCGCGGTCGGCGACGCGCTCAGCGTCGTCCAGCCGAAGCTCGGCCGGCTGCTGGGCAACTGCAGCACGCTGGCCGCCGCCACCTGCATCTCGATCCTGCTGCTGCGCTTCAACGAGGAGCCGCCCGACGCGGACCGCAAGGCGCGCCACCGGCTCGTCACGCTGGGCGTCGTCCTGGCCGCGATGGCCGTCCTCTTCTTCTGCTCGCCGGTGGACGACGCCCCGGGCGCGCCCACCTTCGGCGAACTGCCGCGCACCGAGCCGCTGCTGAACATCTATGTGCTGGTGTTCACCGCGCACCTCGGCGCCGCGATCGTCGACCTGCTGCGCCAGTCCCTGCGCTACTCCCGGCACGCGCCGCGCACCAGCCTGCGGTACGGGCTGCGCGTCATCGCCTTCGGCTGCGCGCTGGGCATGGTCTACATCGGCTACAAGATCGTCCACGTGGTCGGGCTGTGGACCGACGCCGGCTGGCTGCCGCCCGAGCAGCTGTGCACCTCGCTGGTGACGCCCGCAACCTGCACATTCAGCGTCGGCCTGCCCGCGATCTGCAGCCTGCTGCTCGTCATCGGCGTACTGCTGCCCGCGATCGGCCCGGCGCTGGCCTGGCCCGTGCGGCGCGTTCACCTGTGGCACCTGCACCGCGGCCTGCGCCCACTGTGGGCCGCGCTGTCGGCCGCGGTGCCGGAGGTCCAGCTCACCGCCACCGACCGGCTGTACGCGGCGCCCGACGCCGAGTTCCGCCTCTACCGCCGGGTGATCGAGATACGCGACGGCATGCTGGCGCTGCGCCCGCACCGCAGCGACGAGGTGCGCCGCGCCGCCGAGGAACGGCTGCGCGCCGAGGGGGCGGACGCGCGGGAGCTGGACGCCGGGGTCGAGGCGGCGGTGCTGGCGGCGGCGCTGGAGTCGCGGCGCGGCGGACGTACGCCCGAACACGCGGTCAGCGTCGAGGACGCCTCGCTGACCCGCCCCGAGCTGACCAACCTGATCGACGAGGCCCGCTGGCTGCGCCGGGTCTCGCACGCCTTCGCGGCGTCCGGCGCGGGCCCCGCGCCGGCGCCGGAGTCCCGGCCCGCCGCAGGAATCTGAGGTCACACGTGAGCCACCCCATGGAGTCACCGGAGTTCTTCCGCGACCCGTACCCGCTGCTCGCCGCGCTGCGCGAGCGCGGGCCCGTCCAGCAGGTACGGTCCGGGCCGCACGGCGCGACCTGGCTGGTCACCGGCTGGGCGGAGGCCCGTACGGCACTGGCGGAGCCCAGGCTCTCCAAGGACACCACCCGTTATTTCGCCGACAAGCCGTCCAAGCGCAACCTGGCCCCCGCCGTCAGCGCCACCATGCTGGCCACCGACCCGCCGGACCACACCCGGCTGCGCCGACTGGCCGTCAAGGCGTTCACGCCGGCGGCGGTGGCCCGCCTGGAGCCGCGGGTGGCGGAGATCGCCGACGGCCTGCTGGACCGGATGGCCGACGGCGGCGGTTCGGCCGACCTCGTCGAGGACTTCGCCGTACCGCTGCCCATCGAGGTCATCGGCGACCTGCTCGGCGTCCCCCGCGAGGACCGCCCGGCGCTGCGCCGCTGGTCCAACGGCCTCTTCGCGGCCGGCGCCCCGGACAGCATCGACGCGGCCTCGCACGCCATCAGCGACTACATGACGGAGCTGATCGCGAAGAAGCGCGCCGAAGGTACCGGGGCCGATCTGCTCACCGAGCTGATCGCCGCGCGCGACGAGGGCGACCGGCTCAGCGAGTTCGAACTGGTCTCGCTGGCCGTCCTGCTGGTCGTCGCCGGGCACGAGACGACCACCAATCTGATCGGCAACGGCGCGCTCGCGCTCCTCCAGGACGACGCGCTCCGTACCCGCCTACGGCAGGACCCGGCGCTCATCCCGGACGCCGTGGAGGAACTGCTCCGCTACGACTCCCCGATCACCACGGCCACGTTCCGGTACGCGGCCGAACCGCTCACCCTCGGCGGCGCCGAGATCGCGGCGGGCGATGTCGTCCTGGTCTCGCCGGGCGCCGCCAACCGCGACCCGGCCCGTTTCCCCGACCCGGACACGGTCACTCCCGGCCGTTCCGCCGGCCATCTCTCCTTCGGCCACGGCCCGCACCACTGCCTGGGCGCGCCCCTGGCCCGCCTGGAAGCGCGAATCGCCTTCCGGGCCCTGCTCACCCGCTTCCCCGACCTGCGCCTGGCCGTCCCGCCCGGCGAACTCCCGTGGCGTCACACCCGCCTGATGCGCGGTCTGTCGCACCTCCCGGTCACCTGGTCCGCGCAGGTCACGGGTTGTTGAGGTAGGTGAGGACGGCGAGGACGCGGCGGTTGCCCGCCTCGTCGTCGGTGATGCCGAGCTTTCCGAACATGGACGTGGTGTATTTGCTGATGGCGCTGTCGCTGAGGAACAGCCGCTGCCCGATGGCCTGATTGGACAGTCCTTCGGCCATCAGCGCGAGTACGGCATGCTCGCGTTCGGTGAGCCCGCCGAGGCGCCGGGTCGCGGCCCCGCCGCCCAGCAGTTTGGCGATGACGGCCGGGTCCATGGCCGTACCGCCGCCGGCGACGCGTTCCAGGGCGTCGACGAACTGGTCGCCGTCGAAGACGCTCTCCTTGAGGAAGTAGCCGATGCCGCCGGCGCCGTCGGCCAGCAGTTCGCGGGCGTAGAGCTGCTCGACGTGCTGGGAGAGGATCAGGACCGGCAGGCCGGGCACCTCGGCGCGGGCGGCGAGCGCCGCGCGCAGGCCCTCGTCCGACTGGTCCGGCGGCATCCGGACATCGACGACGGAGACGTCCGGCCGCCACTTCAGCAGCGCGTCGAGCGTCTCGGGGCCGGTGGCCGCCGTCGCCACCACCTCGTGTCCGTACGCCTCGATGAGGCGCACCATCCCGTCGCGCAGGAGGTAGAGGTCTTCGGCTACAAGGATGCGCATGGCACCATCATCCTCACCCGGGTCGGGCCGCCGGCCGGGCTGGTGATCTCCACGGTGCCGTCGAAGACCGCGAGGCGGCGGCGCAGCCCCTCCAGTCCCCCGCCGGGCCGCACCTCGGCCCCGCCCCGGCCGTCGTCCTCGACCTCCACGACCAGGCCGGTGTCGTCCTGTACGAGGGAGATCCGGGCCCGGGTGGCGTGGGCGTGCTTGGCCGCGTTGGTCGCCAGTTCGGCGATGCCGAAGTACAGGGCGGACTCGATCGGCGGGTCGAAAGGCCCCCGCACATCGGCGTCCACCGTCGTTTCGAGGGGGCTGTCCAGGGCGAAGGTGCGGACGGCGTCGGCCAGCCCGCGCTCGCCCAGCACCGGCGGGTTGATGCCCCTGACCAGTTCGCGCAGCTCGGTCAGGGAAGCGGTGGCGCCGGCCCGCGCTTCCCGCAGCAGTGCCCTGGCCTGCTCCGGGTCGGTCTCCATCAGCTTCTCGGCGGTCGCCAGGGAGAGGCCGAGCCCGACCAGCCGGGCCTGCGCGCCGTCGTGGAGGTCCCGTTCGATCCGCCGGATCTCGGCGGCCTGCGCGATGGTCGTGTCCGCGCGCTGGGCGGTCAGCTCGTCCACCCGGTCCGCCAGCAGCATCGCGGGCGAGGGGCGCAGGAAGCGGACGGCCACCGGCTCGACGGGCCGCCAGGCGTACGGGGCCGAGCCGATCGCCACGGCCAGGCCGAGCACGCCGGCGAGGCGGGGGGTCAGTTCCGGCTGGCCGAGCCCGAGAACCGCCACCGCGACCCCGGCCGGCGGCACGGCCGCGACCACCCCGGCGGTGAACGGCACGATGCCCGTGAACCGCAGGTCACGCCAGGTCGCGGGGTCCGTCCACCGGTTCCGCCACCGCTGGTCCAGGAGGGCGTCGCGGCGGGTGCGCTCGTAGGAGCGGCCGTTCCACCAGTGGCCGGTGGACAGCTGCGTCACCGGCGCGGCCTGCCGGTACCCGGCGGGGACGGTGGTGGCCGTCCACTTCGCGACGAGGTGGCGGACCGTCCGGCAGACCGGGCGGGACAGGGCGAGCGTGCCCACGCAGACCAGCACCAGCGGCCCCACCCACGACCACGGATTCGCCGCGCCCCACCGGATCCCCCACGCCACGGCCGCGGCCCACACCGCCGGCACCAGCATGCTGACGGCCGTCACCGCGCAGGCCCGTACGAACCCCGCGCAGGCGTCGGACACCCACGACACCACCTGTTGCATGACTCTTTCCCTCTGATTCGAGAACCCCGTTCCGCCGATCACTGTGGCACCCGGCCGACCAGCGCTGAAGTGGGTCTGGACCCACTCTTGCGTGGGTCTGGGCCCGTACCGCGCGGCTTCGGCGCTCCTTAATTTCGACATCACGTCAGCAGGACTGCACGTCATGAAGGAGCAGAAGGATCATGAACACCGCCACCACCGCAACCACCGCCACGGCCGAGGCCGCCCCCGTCAGCCAGGCACCCGCCCGGCGGGCCCTCCGTACGGCGAAGATCTTCATCGGGGTCTACGGCGCGCTCAGCACCGCCGTCCTGCTCACGGTCGTCGTCCTCGCCGCCACCGGTCACGAGGTGACCTCGTTCATGTGGGGCCGCTCGGCGGGAGTGTTCGCGAGCGCGGTGGTGACCTACTGGCTGACCGTGCTCGCCGCGCGGGGCGCCCGCTGGGCCTACCTGCGCGTCCGTATCCTCTCGGTCGTCATGCCGGTGGCGATCGTCGCCATCGACCTGATCCCGGGCGCCCTGCCGGTGTGGTTCATCGCGATGCAGGCCGTCTGCGCCCTCGCCATCGGCGCGACGGCCTTCACCGCCAACGGGTCAGTACTGCGCGCCGCTTTCCCCAAGGGTCGCTGATCCGCCGGTCCCCAGCGCGAACCGCTCCACCGCGCGGCACACCGCGGCCGTGTGGTCGGCGAGGTAGAAGTGGCCGCCGGAGAACGTCTCCTCCTGGTACTCGGCCACGGTGTGGGCCTTCCAGGCGGCCGCCTCCTCGCGGGTCACCCGGGGGTCAGCGTCGCCGGTGAGGCACAGCAGCGGGATGTCGAGCACGGCGTCGGCCGGGGGCCGGTACGTCTCGATCACGCGGTAGTCGTTGCGGATGGCCGGGAGGATCAGCCGTACGAGATCCCGGTCGGCCAGCAGCTGCTCGGCGGTGCCGTCCAGGCGGGCGACCTCGCCGAGCAGTTCCTCGTCGGTGCCCTCGTGGAGGGCCCGCTCCGCCCGGAACATCGAGGGGGCGCGGCGCCCGGACACCACCAGCCTGCGGTCCGCGGGCCGTCCGAGGTCCGCCAGCCGCCGGGCGACCTCGAAGGCGACGGACGCGCCCATGCTGTGCCCGAAGAGCACCAGCGGGGTGGGGTCGTGGGGGCTCAGGCAGCCGACCACCTCATCGGCCAGGCCCTCGACGGAGGTGACGAAGGGGTCGTTCCACCGGTCCTGGCGTCCGGGGTACTGGATCGCCGACACGTCGAGCCGTTCGCCGAGGTGGGCGGCGAACGGCCGGTAGTACGAGGCCGATCCCCCGGCGTGCGGGAAGAAGATGAGGTGGGCGGCGGGCCGCGGCCCCCGGCGTACGTCCCGTATCCAAGCGCTCTTCCCCGTCATGTAGATGTGCTCCCGTGCTGGTGGGCCGATGGTCGGGCGTGCTCGTCCACGGCTCGCCGGGCGGTGCCGGGGCGTCCGCGGACAGGTCAAGGATGACCGGTCCGGGGCCTTTCCGGCCAGCATGAATTCGATCAAGGTCGGGAGAGCGCCGCGGCCCCCTGTGCCGCCTGCTCGGCGGCCCGCGTCCGGGCGGCGGCCGCCTTGGCGGTCTCGCCGAGCCGGTCGGCCAGGCGCGCCTGGGCCAGCCAGTTGTACGGGCACACCGGGCGCAGGCCGATGCGCTCGCTGAGCAGGGTGCGGGCCGTCCCGTCGCGCCCGGCGCGCAGCGCGGCCTCCAGGAGCGTCTTCTGTACGGCGTCCCGCTGGGCGTGGCTGCCGCCGTAGGTGTTCAGGCGGTAGCGGATGGGCGCGAGGAGGTCGACCACGTCCTCGTACCGGCCCTGTCCGTAGGCGATCAGCGCGCGGCAGACGGGCAGGCCGATGTCCGCGGTCATGGCGTGGTTGGACAGTTCGGGCGGGGTGCGGCCGAGCCACGCCGTGCGGTCCGCGACGAGGCGTTCGGCGTCGGCGACGCGGTCGGCGCCGACGTACGCCATGACGGCGTGCACGTCGTTGAAGGCGTAGTACGGCGGGTCCTGGCGCGCCGCCCAGGCGTCGGCAAGGCGCGGCCAGCGGTCGCCGGTGGCACGGTCGGCCAGCAGGAGCCGCCACAGCAGGGCCGAGGCGTCGAGGAGTTCCATCGCGAGTCCGGCGGACTCCTCGTGGTGCAGTACGGCGTCGTAGATGTCGAGCGCCCGCGCGGTGTCGCCTGCTTCGAGGGCGTAGAGGCAGTAGTGCCACCAGTTGTGGACGTTGAGGTAGTTGCCGGAGCCCCAGTCGTCGGTGCGGGCGTCCAGGAAGCGGATGCCCTCGGCGAACTGCCCCTGCATCTCATACGTGTGCACGACCGCGTGGATGCCCCACACGTCGCGGGGGTTGCGCTCGACGGCGGCCAGGCCGGTTTCCCGCGCGCGGTCGTAGTGGCCCGATTCCTCCAGGCCGAAGGCGTACATGCCCAGGATGTGGCCGTAGTGCGGGTCGTCCTCGGGCCAGGCGGTCAGCGCGCCGCCGACGCGGTCGCGCAGGCGGACGGCGTCGCCGGTGAGGAAGTCGATCTGGTGGCCGGTGGCCAGCGCGAGTTCGTCGCGCGGATGGGCGACGGTCAGCTCGCCGAGAATCCGCCCGGCCCGGTGGATGTCGCCGTCCAGCCAGGCGGTGGCGGCGGCGAGGTGCATCCGTTCGCGGGGCGTCAGCTCCTCGGTGTGTACGCCGTCAGTGAAGCGCGTGAACGCTTCCCTGGCGGCGGTGGCGTCCTTCTCCTCCGTGCCGAGCAGGCCGAGGTAGGCGGCAAGGACGTTGCCCATGACGGATTCCGGCGCGGCCGCCAGGAGGGCCTGCGAGGCGTCGGCGACCTCGCCGCGGAAGAAGAGCAGGGCGCTCATCGCGTCCTCGTAGTGGGACGCGGCGTCCGCGCCGGTCCGGGACATGGCGTGACCGTGCCGGTCACTCACCGTTCGCGGCATCATCATCGGCTCCTTGCGACACTCTGGCGTCACCCCGTCCCCCGCCTTACCGTGGCTGCGGTAGGAATTCTGTTCGATCACCTTGTCATGTCCTGGACTTGAAACCACAGACAAGAGGTGCGCCTTGTTCCTTCCCCGCAGACCGGCCCGCCCATACCGCGGCAGGGCCGGCAGGCTGGGTGTTCTCGCCCTCCTCCTCGGTGTCCTGGCCACCGTCGCCGCAGGCCCCGCGCGGGCGCTCCCCGAGGCCGCGCCCGCGGTACGGGCTCCGCTCGTGCAGCCCGTCGACCCGCAGAACTGGCGCAATCCCGACGACATGACCTGGGCCGAGCACCGCGCGGTCCCGGGCACCAACTGGGCCGACCCGGCCGTCAAGCCCACCAAGCGCATGTTCAAGGGCGCGCTCGTCCTGCTGGACTACCCGGACGAGGACTTCAGCGTCACCCGGCCCGCCGGATCGACCGTCTTCGGCAACCCGCAGCCCAGCGCCCACGACATCCCGCGCGCGCAGGTACCCGCGTTCTACCGGGACTTCCTCAACAAGCCCGGCAAGCTCAACCACGGCCACACCATCAACGAGTACTGGATGGAGGACTCCGGCGGCCGGCTCGGCGTCGAGCTGACCGCGTTCGGCGTCTACCGGATGCCGTACAAGTCGTACCAGTACGGCATCGAGCCCTCGATGAACCCCGGCGCCTGCCCCGTCGGCGACAGCTGCGGCAAGAACATCCGCACGGACGGCAAGGCCGCGTGGATCGCCGACGTGGGCAGCGCGGAGACCAAGAAGTACGACTTCGTCTTCTACCTGACGGCGGGCCAGGACGAGTCCGCCGCCTGGCAGGAGTTCGGGCAGATGAGGTTCGCCTCGCCGCAGGACGTGCCGGCGGCGTTCGGGCCGCCCTCCCCCATCCAGGGCGGCGGCAACGCGGCCCGTACCCGCTACGTGCCGTGGACCTCCTGGAAGGCCGCCGCCCGCATCTGGCCCAACGCCGAGACCGGCTCCTCCACCCAGGCCGAGAGCTCCGGCATGGCCGTGTACGCGCATGAGTTCAGCCACATCCTGGGCATCGCGGACAACTACAACAACCCGTACGGCACCCCGCTGCGCCGCGCCTACACCGGCATCTGGAGCATGCTCTCGCGCGGCTCCTTCAACGGGCCGGGCGGACCGCACACCCGCTGGCAGATTCCGGCCGCCAACGGGGCCTCGATGGGCTCGCAGCACGTCCTGCGCGACAAACTCAAGCTCGGCATCGTGGACGAGAAGAACGTGCTGCGCCTGGACCGCGACGCCCTGAAGACGTCCGGGGTCGCCGTCGCCCGGGTCACCGCACGCTCCGCGCCGCCCGGTGACAAGGGCCTGTCCGGCGTGAACATCACCATGGGCCGGGACCTGGCACCGCCCTGCTCCACCGGGACCGACCCGCTGTGCGACGGCGGCGGCTACGACAACTACACCGTCGAGGTCGTCGACCGGATGGGCATGGACTCCTTCACCCCGGACCACGGGGTACTGCTCAGCAAGACCAAGAACGAGGACCGGGCGCCGTTCGCCTGGGTGATCGACGCCCATCCGGAGGACATCCGCATGGTGGACTTCCGGCGCCCCGACGGCACCCCGCAGATGATCACCATGGGCGACTACCGGCAGCTCAGCGACGCGCTGTTCCACGCGGGCGCGGACTCCGGCAGCCAGTACGAGTACATCGACCGGGCCAACCGGCTGCACTTCTACGTCCTGAACATCCAGCGGGACAAGAAGGGCGTTCTCAGCTACACCGTCGCCGTACGGTCCCTGGACGGCGCGGGCCCGCAGCGCCGCGGCGTGAAACTGCGCCAGGGCACCGCGTTCGGCGCGCCCGCCAAGGGCCGGGCCGTGTGCTCCTTCCCGCTGACCAACACCGGACGGCCGGGCAAGGGCGGCGCACACCTGGACTCGGACGTGTACCGGCTGACGGCCACCGCCGCCGGGCGCGGCTGGTCCGCGTGGCTGCCGAACCGCCTGGCCACCGCCAAGGCCGGGAGCACGGTGAGCGTCCCGGTGGCGGTCACGGCGGAGCCGGGTGCCGCCCAGCGCGGCCGGGTCGTCCTGAAGGCCCGCTCCGAGAGCGATCCGCGCAAGTCCGTACGGGCCACCTGCACGCTCGGCCGCTGACCGGGTGTACGGGCCGTGCCGCTCACCCCGGGTGAGCGGCACGGAGGCCGGCGTCCCGGTCAGCTGGCGCGGGCGGCCGGCACACCCGGCCGGACCCCGGTGCCGCCCGGGTACCCGGCGCGCGCCTTGGCCTCGGCCGCGTAGGTGTCCACGTACTCCTGCTCGGACAGTTTCAGGATCGCGTACATGATCTCGTCGGTGACCGCGCGCAGCACCAGCCGCTGGTCGGCCAGCCCGGCGTAGCGGGAGAAGTCCAGCGGTTCCCCGAAGCGGATGGTGATCGGGACGACACGCGGCAGCCGGCGGCCGGCCGGCTGGGCCTCGAACGTCCCGATCATCGCGCACGGGATCACCGGCGCGCCGGTCCGCAGCGCCATCTCCGCAACGCCCGTCCGGCCCTTGTACATCCGGCCGTCGTGCGAGCGGGTGCCCTCCGGGTAGATGCCGAGGAGTTCACCGCGGGCGAGCACCTTGACCCCCTCCTCGACGGCGGCCTGTCCGGCGCCGCGCCCCGAACGGTCCACCGGGATCTGCCCGCAGCCCCGGAAGAAGGCCGCCGTCAGCCGTCCCTTGAGCCCCCGCCCCGTGAAGTACTCCTGCTTGCACAGGAACGTGATCCGGCGCCTGACGGTCGCCGGCATCAGGAAGCTGTCGCAGAAGGAGAGGTGGTTGCCCGCGATGACGGCCGCGCCCGTCTCCGGCAGGTGTTCCAGCCCTTCGACGCGGGGGCGGAACAGGCACCGCAGCAGCGGCACGAGGACGATGGATTTGAACAAGTAATAGAACATGTAACTGATCCCCTCCCCAGAGTGATCCCCCCGCGTCGGGGGACGGTAGTGCCGCTCCGGGGCAGGAGGGAGAGGGCCTATTGAGCCACCGTCATATCGGGGCCCGGAGGCGATGGATCACGCCACGCCCGGGGAGCGCGGTCACCGGTTCGCCGGTGTCTCGTCGGCGAACACCTTGGTCACGATGCGCCCGTCCTCGGTCAGGTAGCCGTGCAGCATGCCCTCGCTGCTGTGCGGGGCGTCGAACACGCCCTGCGCGTTCAGCGCGATCACCCCGCCCGTGCCGCCCAGCTTCGGCAGCCGCTCGACCAGCACCTCGTACGCGGCGGTGGCCAGGTCCCGCCCGCCGAACTCGATCAGGTTGGAGAGGGTGACGGTGGCGGCGCCCCGGAGGAACACCTCGCCCGCCCCGGTGGCGCTGGCCGCGACGGTGGCGTTCTTGGCGTAGGTGCCCGCGCCGACGACGGGCGAGTCGCCGACCCGGCCCGCCATCTTGTTGGTCAGACCGCCGGTGGAGGTGGCCGCCGCCAGGTTCCGCTTCCCGTCCACGGCCACCGCGCCCACCGTGCCCTGGGTCAGCGTCTCGCCGGAGCCCTTCGTCCGGCCCTTGGCCTTCATCAGCTCCTGCCAGCGCTTCTCGGTCCAGTAGTAGTCCTGGGTCACGGTCGGCAGGCCGCTGCGGGCCGCGAAGTCGTCGGCTCCCTGGCCCGCCAGCAGGACGTGCTTGGTCCTCTCCATCACCAGCCGCGCGGCGGAGACGGGGTTGCGGACATGGCGTACGCCCGCCACGGCGCCCGCGGCCAGGTCCGAGCCGCGCATGACCGACGCGTCCAGTTCGTGGCCCGCGTCCTCGTTGAACACTGCGCCCTTGCCCGCGTTGAACAGCGGGTTGTCCTCCAGCCTGCGGACCGCGGCCTCGGTCGCCGCGACGCTGCTGCCGCCCTTGGCCAGAATTTTCTGTCCGGCGCGCAGCGCCTCGGCCAGTCCGTCGCGGTACGCCTTCTCCTGGGCCGGGGTGGTGTCCTCGCGCTTCAGCGCGGTGCCCGCGCCGCCGTGCACGGCGATGACGACGTGCCGGGCGTCGGGCCGCGGCTTCCCCTCGGCCTGCGCCGCCCCCGGTTCCGCCGCGGTCCCCGGGCGGTCCGCCGAAACCGCGCTGCCGGGCACCACCGCCAGCAGCGCGGCCACGGACAGAGCCCCGGCCGCCATACCCATCAGCCGCCGTGCCGAGTTCCTGGTCATGGGCTCACTCCCTTGGAAGAGGAGGACCGCCCGCCCCGCGAACGGGGCGGGCGGCCACGTCATGCCGTACGGATCGCCGGATCGCTCACGCCCTCGGCGCCGGTCTCCACATGACCGGCGAACCGGCGCAGGAAGGTCTTGTCCGCGTCGCAGACCACGGACACGTCGTACCACCGCTTGCCCGCCGCCAGATCCACGGTGTGCGTCACCCGCTGCCCGGGCCGCACGGTGATCTTGCGGGAGGCGCCGCCGTAGGCGTTGGCGACGGTGAGCCTGCGGGCGCCGTCGCCCGCGTTGGTCAGCGTCAAGTCGAGATTCCCGGTGGCCTTGTTGTGGCGCGCGGTCACCTCGGGGCCCGCGGTTTTGCCCGGCCCTCTGAAGGTGCGCAGGAAGCCGTTCGGCCCGAACACCGACAGGTCGTACGTGCCCTTCGAGTACGCCGTGTTCCAGCTGTCCGCGATCTTCTTGCCGCGTTCGGTGGTGTACGTCCACGGGCCGTCGCCGCGGTTCGGCGCGGTGACGTAGAACTGTGCACCGGCGTCGGCGCCGCCGCTGAACGTCAGCCGGTACGTGCCGGCCGCGATGTCGGCGGCCCCGTCCACGTACGGCGCGTACCGCAGCGGGCGGGTGGGCCGCGAGCCCCGCTCCTGCCTGGGCAGGCTGCCCTGCGCGGGGGGCACGGGGTGGAAGTCGGCAGGCTTGGGCTTGGTCGGCGCATAGCCGCCGGTGTCCGGCAGGGTGCCCGGCTTCCCCGTACGGCTGAAGTCGAAGGCCGAGGTCAGATCGCCGCAGACGGCGCGCCGCCAGGGCGAGATGTGCGGTTCGGTCACGCCGAAGCGGCGCTCCATGAAGCGGATGACCGAGGTGTGGTCGAAGGTCTCGGAGCAGACGTAGCCGCCGGTGCTCCAGGGGGAGACGACGAGCATCGGCACCCGCTGGCCGAGACCGTAGGTCCCGGCCTGGTAACCGCCGCCGCCCTTGTAGTGGTCCGGTCCGGTGGCGACGGTGGACAGGCCCTGGTCGGCGTCGGCCGGCGGGTACGGCGGTACGACGTGGTCGAAGAAGCCGTCGTTCTCGTCGTAGGTGATGAACAGCGCCGTCTTGCTCCACACCTTCGGGTCGGAGGTCAGCACGTCCAGCACCTTGGAGATGTACCAGGCGCCGTAGTTGGCGGGCCAGCTCGGGTGCTCGGTGTACGCCTCGGGGCAGGCGATCCAGGAGATCTTCGGCAGCTTGCCGTTCTTCACGTCCGCGCGCAGGTCGTCGAGGAGCTGCCCGCCGCCCTTCACGTTCGAGCCCCGCCGGGCCTTCTCGTACAGCGGGTCGCCCGGCTTGGCGTTGCGGAAGCTGTTGAAGTACAGCAGCGAGTTGTCGCCGTAGTTGCCGCGGTACGGATCGTTCTTGAGCCAGCCCCAGTGGCCGGCCGCGTCCAGGCCGTCGCCGATGTCCTGGTAGATCTTCCAGGAGACGCCCTTGGCCTCCAGCCGCTCGGGGTACGTCGTCCAGCTGTAGCCCTTCTCGTCGTTGCCGAGGACCGGGCCGCTGGGGTCGCCGACGCCCTTGCCGTCGTTGCCCGTGTAACCGGTCCACAGGTAGTAGCGGTTCGGGTCGGTGGAGCCGATGAAGGAGCAGTGGTAGGCGTCGCAGACGGTGAAGGTGTCGGCGAGCGCGAAGTGGAACGGGATGTCCTTGCGCGCCAGGTGCGCCATCGTCGTGGCGGTCTTGGCGGGTATCCACTGGTCGTAGCGGCCGTCGGCGAACGCCCGGTGGCTGCCGGTCCAGTCGTGGTTGAGGTCCTCGATGAAGACCAGGCCCAGGTCGTCGTCCTCGACCTGCGGCCGGAACGGCAGCACTTCCCTGCCCTTGCCGTCCGCCTGGTGCCACACCGGTTTGCCGCTCGGCAGCGTCACCGGCCGCGGGTCGCCGAAGCCCCGTACGCCGCGCAAGGTGCCGAAGTAGTGGTCGAAGGACCGGTTCTCCTGCATCAGCACGACGATGTGCTCGACGTCCTCGATGCTGCCGGTGCGGCGGTGCGCGGGAATCGCGGCGGCGCGGGCGATGCTCTCGGACAGCACGGAGAACGCGGCGGCCCCGCCGGAGAGTTGCAGGAACCGCCGCCGGTTGAGTTCGGGCATGGCTGAAATGACCCCTTGGGTGAGAGACAACGGGCGCGACTGGAGTGTTCCAAGAGGAACGAGGCCGTGGGAAGACGTCGTGACACAGGGGTGAAAAGTCGCAAGACAGGACGTGAACACGCGGAACGCGGCGCTCCGTTCCGTCCGGTGCCGGGCATACCGTGCCGCCGTCGCCCATACCGCCCCGACCCCGTACCGGCCGGACAGGTGGCGACGTGTCCGGCCGAAACCCTTCCGGACGGCCCGCTTCCGCACCCCGGGCATATGCCAATTGCATACCGGCTATTTTCCGTCGCCGGCCAATGGCCCGATTTCACCGCCAATGTCGTGCACGGCGCCGAAGCGGAATCAGGTAATTCCGATCACCAGTTTCGAACGGACCAGCCGCTGAGTAGGGTGTGGCACTGCCGGTGGAACTGGGGGAACAGTGCGTACCGGTTGATTTCGGCATGGCTGAAAATGCGCCGGTGGCCGACCTCACCGGGCGAAACGGCAGGAGCGGCAGGAGACCATGACCGCTGGGTTATTCGAGGGGCAGTACGTGTGGCATCCGGCAGCCGACGACGTCCAGCTCGCGCGGGCATGCGTGGACATACGGGCGGGCCGCTACTTCAGCGCGCGCGAAATCCTGCGGGAAGCGCGCGGGGACCACGGCGTACGGGCCCACCGCTCCCTGGTGCTGGCCTCGGAAGCGGCCGACTCCGACCTGGCGGAACGCTGGCTGGCCGAGGAGCCCGGCCGCGAAGCAGCTCTGTTGTGGGCGCGGGTGGCGGTGCTGCGCGCGGTCCGCGCGGCCGACGGCGGTGACCAGCGGGCCGAGACCCTCGGCCGGATCGCGGTGGCCGCCTGCGACCGGGCGGCCGAAGCGGCCCCCGACGACCCCACCCCCTGGTCGGCCCGGCTGACCCTGGCACGCCTGCAACAGCCCCGCGACCCCGCCCCGCAGGGGCTGCTGACCGCGCCGCCCGGCCCCTGGAAGCTCTTCTCCCACATCCTGCGGCTCGACCCCTGGAACCGCGAGGGCCACCACCGCTTCCTGTCGTTCTTCTTCCCGCGGTACGGCGGCGAGGCGAACGCGGCCTGGGACGTCGCCGCGTTCCTCAGCCAGCGCGCGCCGGTCTCCTCGCCGCTGCGACTGCTGCCGCTGGTGGCCCTGGTCGACGGCTACAACCCGGACTCTCCCCTGGCGGAACGCACCTGGGAACAGCCGCAGTGGAAGGCCACCGCCCTGGGCATCTACCGCAACTGGCTGCCGCACGTCGCCGGTTACCGCTTCACGCCGGTGCTGGACCTGGCCTACCTGGCGCACGCGCTCCACATGGCGCAGT
This sequence comes from Streptomyces sp. NRRL F-5755, assembly GCF_001279365.1. Classification (NCBI taxonomy): domain Bacteria; kingdom Bacillati; phylum Actinomycetota; class Actinomycetes; order Kitasatosporales; family Streptomycetaceae; genus Streptomyces; species Streptomyces sp. NRRL F-5755. The sequence goes on from NZ_LGCW01000184.1 coordinate 75,594, forward strand.
GCTCGTTCGAGGCCCGGGCGGTCTTCACGGCCATGGGCCCGTACGCCTCCCGTATGCCGTGGAGTGTGTTCGGCGACCCCGCGGAGCAGCTCAACAAGGCGAGACGCGCGTGTGGTCTCCCGGTGCCCGATGCTGCCTGAGCCACCGCCCGAAGCCTCCGCCGCCCGGCCGGACCGGTCCCGCGGGCCACCGGGGCCGGTCACCGCCGTCCACCGCTCACCTCCCCGATCCCCCGATCCCCGGGCCCGCCGGAGGGGCCTTCGCGCGCCCCGGCCCGCCCCCGAAGACAGGTGCCGACACCGCGTATCGACGCTCCGCGCCGATGTCTTCCTGTCCCCGCCAGAAAGGTTGCGGTTGTGTCCGATCCCGTGTCCCCCGCCCGTACGAGAACCCGCCGCGCCGTGGAACCCGTCACCCTGGACGACGACGCGACGCTGCACGCCATGGGCTATCCGCGGAAACTGACCCGGCGGTTCCGCGCGTTCGACAATTTCGCGATCTCCTTCACCATCATCAACATCATTTCCGGGATCTTCTCCTCCTTCGGGTTCGGGATGAACGCCGGCGGACCGGTGATCCTGGTCTTCGGCTGGATAGCCGTGGCCGCCATGGTGCTGTTCGTCGGCGCCTCGATGGCCGAGATCGCCTCCGCCTACCCGACCAGCGGGGCGCTGTACTTCTCCGCCGGGAAGCTGGCCAAGCGGCACCGGGGCGCCTGGTCCTGGTACACGGGCTGGCTGAACTTCGCCGGGCAGGTCGGCGGCACCGCCGCCACCGGATACGCCGCGGCCACCTTCATCCAGGCGTTCATCGCCATGCAGTGGCCGTCCTACGAGGCCACCCCGCAACGCGCGGTGCTGATCACCGCGGTGATCCTGCTCGTCCAGGCACTCGCCAACACCTTTACGGTGCAGCTGGTCGCGGTGCTGAACCGGATCTCCGTCTGGTGGCTGCTGATCGGCCTGGTGGTGATCGTCGTCGCGCTGATCGCGCTGCCCTCGCACCACCAGGACCCGTCGTTCGTGACGCACTTCGTCAACAACACCGGGTTCAGCAACGGACTGTACGGCGCCCTGCTCGGGCTGCTCGTCACCAGCTGGACGTTCACCGGGTTCGACGGCAGCTTCCACATGTCCGAGGAGACGGTGCAGGCCACCGTCAACGCGCCCCGGGGCATCATGCGCGCCATCGGCTACTCCGCGGTCGCCGGCCTGGTCCTGATGCTCGCGCTGGTCTTCGCGATCCGCGACTACGCGGGCGCTGCGGGCGCCGAGGCGCCGCCGGTGCAGATCCTCATCGACGCGCTCGGCACGGGCACCGCCAAGTTCCTGCTGCTGATCGTGATCGGCGCGATGCTCTTCTGCGGCCTGGCCAACATGACCAGCAACACCCGGCAGATCTTCGCCTTCTCGCGGGACGGCGCGATGCCCGGCTCCCGCTGGTGGCACTCCGTCTCCTCGCGCACCCGCACGCCCGTCAAGGCGGTCTGGCTGGCCGCGGCCTGCTCGCTGGTCCTGGTCATCCCCGGCTGGTGGTCGCACACCGCGTTCACCGCCGTCGTCAGCATCAACGTCGTGGGGCTCTTCCTCGCCTACGCGGTGCCGATCTTCCTGCGGCTGCGGCTGGACACCTTCCAGCCCGGTCCGTGGAACCTGGGGCGCTACGGCAAGCTCGTCGCCGCGGTCGCGGTGGCGTGGATCCTCATCAGCAGCGTGCTGTTCATGCTGCCGCAGGCGTCGCCGATCACCGCCGGGTCGTTCAACTACGCGCCGATCGCGCTGGGCGTGGTGCTGATCATCGCTACGGTGTGGTGGTTCGCCACCGCGCGGCGGCGTTTCCAGGGACCGGTCAGCTACGGCCGTCCCGACGAAGTGGCGGCCATGGACCTGATCTGACGGCCCGCCACCGCCGTACGGGCCGAACGGC
>NZ_LGCW01000185.1:0-470 GCF_001279365.1 Streptomyces sp. NRRL F-5755
CTGTCCCAGCCGGAGAAGTCCTCGCCGAAGGCGATGCCCTTCGTACCCGTCTCGGCGTACACCGAGTCGTAGATCTCCCGCCACTCCTCGACCTGCGCGTCCCCGTCGGCCTCCGCGCCGGCCCGCGCCGCCGCGTCGAGGTCCGGTACGACGTACGCGGCCAGGCGCTGGTCGCCCGGGGCGTCCTCGCGGGCCACTACCACGGCCTGCCGTACGCCGTCCGAGGCCGTCAGCAGCGACTCGATCTCGCCGGGCTCGATACGGAAGCCGCGGACCTTGACCTGCTCGTCGGCACGGCCCAGGTACTCCAGCTGACCGTCGGCACGCCACCGCGCCAGATCACCGGTCCGGTACATCCGCACGCCCGGCTCGAACGGCGAGGCGACGAAGCGCTCCGCCGTCAGTCCGGGGCGGTTCGCGTAGCCACGGGCCAGGCCCGCGCCCGCCGCGTACAGTTCGCCGGCCACCCC
>NZ_LGCW01000186.1:0-428 GCF_001279365.1 Streptomyces sp. NRRL F-5755
CCGGGCCGCTTGGCCCGCACCTCGCCGACCTCCAGCCGCTCCAGCCACTCCAGCGAGCGCTCCTCGGCCTCCTTGCGCCTGGCACCGCCCAGGCGCAGCGGCAGCGCCACGTTCTCCAGGCAGGTCAGCTCGGGCACCAGCTGGCCGAACTGGAAGACGAAGCCGAAGTCGGAGCGCCGCAGCGCGCTGCGCTGGGCGTCGGACATCCGGGTCAATTCGCGGGAGCCGTAGGACACGCTGCCGGAGTCCGGGCGGATGATCCCGGCCAGGCAGTGCAGCAGGGTCGATTTGCCGGAGCCGGAGGGGCCCATGACGGCGACGACCTCGCCGGGGTGGATGGAGAAGTCCGCGCCGTCGAGCGCGGGGGTCGAGCCGTACGCCTTGTGCAGCGCGCGGGCCGTGAGCAGGGAACCGGCCGGGGTCATACG
>NZ_LGCW01000187.1:0-425 GCF_001279365.1 Streptomyces sp. NRRL F-5755
GACCGGCCGGGACACCCGGATCCGGGCCATGACCTTCTCGAATGCGGGTGCGTCACCGGCCTGGCCCGGGGTGATGACGAACGCGAGTGGCCGGCAACGGCCGTCTGCCGCCAGGTGGATCTTCGTGGTCAGTCCGCCGCGGGGCCGTCCGAGGGCATGGTGGGCTGGTTCGCCGGCCCGAGCCCCTTTTGACGGGCCCCGGCGGCGTGCTGGTGGGCACGGGCGATCGTGGAGTCGACCGCGGCGACCCAGTCGAGGTCGCCTTCGGTGTCGGCCTGCGCGAGCAGGGCGGTGAACACCTTCTCCCACGTGCCGTCGGCCGACCGCATCCGCAGCCGGTTGTGAGCCCCCTTCCACGAACCGAAGCGTTCGGGCAGGTCCGTCCACGGCGTGCCGGTGCGGTACTTGAACGCGATCGCGTCGAT
>NZ_LGCW01000188.1:0-410 GCF_001279365.1 Streptomyces sp. NRRL F-5755
ACCGGCTTCTTGTCCACGATCTTGTTCTCGCTGCGGGCGAGCAGCAGCAGGCCCTCGACCAGCTGCTCGCTGCGCTCGTTGGTCGCCAGCAGCGTCTTGCCCAGCTGCGCCAGCTCCGGCGACGCGTCCGGATCGGCGAGCTGCACCTCCAGCAGCGTGCGGTTGATCGCCAGCGGGGTGCGCAGCTCGTGCGAGGCGTTGGCCACGAAACGGCGCTGCGACTCGAACGCCCGGTCCAGGCGGTCGAGCATCTCGTCGAAGGTGTCGGCCAGCTCCTTGAGCTCGTCGTCCGGACCGCCCAGCTCGATACGCCGGTGCAGGTCCGAACCGGCCACCCGCTGCGCGGTCCGGGTGATCCGGCCCAGCGGCGACAGGACGCGGCCGGCCATCGCGTACCCGAAGGCGAACGC
>NZ_LGCW01000189.1:0-406 GCF_001279365.1 Streptomyces sp. NRRL F-5755
CTCCGTACGGCTGACCTGGACGGCCGCCACCGACGACAAGGGCGTCAAGAACTACGACATCCTGCGCGACGGTACGAAGGTCGCCACCGTCGAGAAGCTCGCGTACACCGACTCGGGCCTGACGAAGGACACCTCGTACACCTACACCGTCGTGGCCCGCGACACCGCCGACCAGATCGGCCCCGCCAGCGAGCCGGTCACCGTGCGCACCACCGGCGGCGGACAGCCCGGCGACAACCCGCCGTCCGCGCCCGGCAAGCCGGTGGCGAGCGACATCACCGACACCTCCGTACGGCTGACGTGGACCGCCGCCACCGACGACAAGGGCGTCAAGAACTACGACATCCTGCGCGACGGTACGAAGGTCGCCACCGTCGAGAAGCTGGCCTACACCGACTCCGGCCTG
>NZ_LGCW01000190.1:0-400 GCF_001279365.1 Streptomyces sp. NRRL F-5755
CTGACCGCGCTGGAGAACATCACGCTGCCGATGGACATCGCCGGGCGCAGGCCCGACCGGCAGTGGCTGGACCGCGTCGTCGAGACCGTCGGCCTGTCCGGACGCCTCAAGCACCGCCCCAGCCAGCTGTCCGGCGGCCAGCAGCAGCGCGTCGCGGTGGCCCGCGCGCTGGCCTCGCGGCCCGAGATCATCTTCGCCGACGAGCCGACCGGCAACCTCGACTCCCGCTCCGGCGCCGAGGTGCTGGGCTTCCTGCGCAACTCCGTACGGGAACTGGGCCAGACCGTGGTGATGGTGACCCACGACCCGGTGGCGGCGGCCTACGCGGACCGCGTGATCTTCCTCGCCGACGGCCGGATCGTGGACGACATGGCCGACCCCACCGCCGACCGGGTGCTGG
>NZ_LGCW01000191.1:0-398 GCF_001279365.1 Streptomyces sp. NRRL F-5755
AACTTGGCCACAGATGCTCGCGTCCACTGTGCAGTTCTCAAGCAACGACCAGCCACCCACCACCCCAACCCGAAGGCTGAGTTCACTGGGGCCGGCGTTTGAAGGAACAGGCAAAGCCCGTGCCCTCAGACACCCAACAGCGTGCCCGACAAGTCCCTCACCCTCTGCGTTCCACGCCGAAGCAGTACTAACAGAGAAGAAACTGAACTTGCCGAGTAGTCAACGTTCCACCCATGAGCAAACCACCGTCGGACATTCGCCGACGTAGTGGCTCTGGACAACCTTGCGGTTGCCTAGAAGCTCCTTAGAAAGGAGGTGATCCAGCCGCACCTTCCGGTACGGCTACCTTGTTACGACTTCGTCCCAATCGCCAGTCCCACCTTCGACGATTCCCTCCC
>NZ_LGCW01000192.1:0-394 GCF_001279365.1 Streptomyces sp. NRRL F-5755
CCGGTGCCGTCCGCGGTCTGCCGACCGGCCGGGACACCCGGATCCGGGCCATGACCTTCTCGAATGCGGGTGCGTCACCGGCCTGGCCCGGGGTGATGAAGAACGCGAGTGGCCGGCAACGACCGTCTGCCGCCAGGTGGATCTTCGTGGTCAGTCCGCCGCGGGACCGTCCGAGGGCATGGTGGGCTGGTTCGCCGGCCCGAGCCCCTTTTGACGGGCCCCGGCGGCGTGCTGGTGGGCACGGACGATCGTGGAGTCGACCGCGACGACCCAGTCGAGGCCGCCTTCGGTGTCAGCCTGCGCGAGCAGGGCGGTGAACACCTTCTCCCACGTGCCGTCGGCCGCCCACATCCGCAGCCGGTTGTGAGCCCCCTTCCACGAACCGAAGCGTTCG
>NZ_LGCW01000193.1:0-381 GCF_001279365.1 Streptomyces sp. NRRL F-5755
CGAGGCGCCCTTCGGTGCCGACTTCGCGGGCGACGCGGGTGACCTCGTCGGCGAAGGCGGAGAGCTGGTCGACCATCGTGTTGACGGTCAGCTTCAGCTGGAGGATCTCGCCGCGCGCGTCCACCGTGATCTTCTGGCTGAGATCACCGTTGGCCACGGCCGTGGTGACCTGCGCGATGTTGCGCACCTGGCTGGTGAGGTTGGACGCCATGAAGTTGACGTTGTCGGTGAGGTCCTTCCAGACGCCCGACACGCCCCGTACCTGCGCCCGGCCGCCCAGCTGCCCTTCGGTGCCGACTTCGCGGGCGACGCGGGTGACCTCGTCGGCGAAGGCGGAGAGCTGGTCGACCATCGTGTTGACGGTCAGCTTCAGCTCCAGGA
>NZ_LGCW01000194.1:0-381 GCF_001279365.1 Streptomyces sp. NRRL F-5755
GTTTAGGGTACGGGCCGCCATGAAACTCGCTAGAGGCTTTTCTCGACAGCATAGGATCATCCACTTCACCACAATCGGCTCGGCATCAGGTCTCACCCTCAAGTGTCATCCGGATTTGCCTGGATGACGGGCTACACCCTTACCCCGGGACAACCACCGCCCGGGCTGGACTACCTTCCTGCGTCACCCCATCACTCACCTACTACAAGTCTGGTTCGTCGGCTCCACCACTCCCCTACGCTCCGAAGAGCTCAGGGCGGCTTCACGGACTTAGCATCGCCTGATTCGATGTTTGGCGCTTCAAAGCGGGTACCGGAATATCAACCGGTTGTCCATCGACTACGCCTGTCGGCCTCGCCTTAGGTCCCGACTTACCCTGGG